>SFGF01000159.1 GCA_004556655.1 Lachnospiraceae bacterium
GCGCCCATCTACGCCAGGGAGAGTTTTGATAACTGCTGGACGCAGTATCATTCCCTGGGCGAAAACGGCGTGATGGATGATCTTCACGAAAAGTTTTTTGATCTGCCGACGGAAGCGGAGTGATGCGATATGGCAAGAACACGATTTGACAAAAGAACATTTACCAAAAGAGCGGTGCGGGCCATCCTGTTCATCGCTCTTTTTGATTTGCAACTGACCTATCTTCTGGCCTTTCTGGGACGGGAACAGATCGCAGAGACATTATCCGGTAATATCACCGATACGATTATCGGCGTGATGCTTGGGTATTTTTTAAAGTCCTTCTTTGAGACCAGAGAGGAAGAACGGGTGAAGCTGGAAAGGGGAGAGTTAGATGAATGAAACAACAAAAATCACAATTCAAAACCTGCTTACAGTCAAGAGCATTGTGACCATCATCCTGACGGTCATTTTTTCTTATCTGGCTGTGGTGGGGCGCATCAGCGGAGAGCAGTTTTTGACGATCTTCTCCGTAGTGGTGGCATTTTACTTCGGTACGCAGTATCAGAAGGGAAAGGAGAGTGTGACAAATGACGAATAAAGAATTTATTGATATGATCGGCAAAGCGGCTGTGGCGGAGTATGAGCGGTTCAAAATCCTGCCTTCTCTGACCATCGCCCAAGCCATTCTGGAAAGCAACTGGGGCAGATCCATGCTGTCCCAGAAAGCGTATAACTACTTCGGCATGAAGGCCGGAAGTGGTTGGAAGGGGGCAACATACAGTTCCAAGACGCAGGAGCAGACACCGGCGGGACAGGCCTTTACCATCAATGCGGACTTTCGTGCCTATCCTGATGTGCAGGCTGGGATTCGCGGGTATTATGTGTTCCTGCAGTATCCCAGATATGCCAATCTGAAAGGCGTGACGGATTATAAGGAAGCCTGTAGGCTCATCAAAGCCGATGGCTGGGCTACCGATGTGAAGTATACGGACAAGCTGGTAAGTCTGATCGAAAAGTATGGGCTGACAAAGTACGATGAGGAGGTGCTAGAAGTGGTAGAAAAAGATAAAATTATTGTCAATGGTAAAGAGTGTAAAGTGAACATGATCCGTAAGGACGGTGTGACATATATTAAGACCAGAGATTTGGCAGAGGTGCTGGGTTTGAAAGTTTCCAGTAAAGGCAAGATACCTGTGCTGATAAAAGAATAAAAAATGAGAAAGGCGGGGCGAAAGCCCCGCTATTTTATTATTTTTCATCTATTTTAGAGTAGTATATTATTTTTTCGTCAAATTTTTTCAAAAGTAATGACTTTGTTTTTTGGTAAGTTTCAGGAGAAGAGAATGGAGAGATGATTATTTCATCGATAAGATTGTTAAGGTCAATTTTTAGTCCAAATCCATCTCCATATTGCTTCTGGGTTTGATATATTATGCTCCTGATTTCTTCTTCATAGTGATATGCCTTTTGCTTATAAATTTCCGTTACACGCTGGGAGAAAGGAAAACCGTTATTATCGAATATTACCCAAGGAAGATCGTAACGTTTTGTCTTATCTTCCAAATCTATGTAGTTCACTTCCTGAAGAATTGCGCAAGGGCATTTTTTAAAAACAGCATCACGAAGTTTTTGGGCTGTGGTAATTAAACAGGCTCCGTTCGAATATTTATCGTATATTTTCCACATAGCATAGTTCTCGGCATTAAATTTTGTCCAGCAAGAAATATATGCTTTTATTATTTTATTTTTTGAACTTGTTATTTCAGAGAAGCCTCGTATACTTTCTTCATTCCAGTTTTTGAAAAAGCCACTTGGGATTTCGCGTTCTTTTTTATCAGGGAATTTGTCTGAATTTGAAAACCATAATTCTTCTGATTTTAAGAGCTTTCTCAGCTTACTCCTTGAAAAATATCGCGCTATTCTAATATTACCATTGCATTCAGAAAGTCTGAGTGTATCTATGATTTTATTTTGTTCCAATTTATTTCCACCTCTATTGTTTATTATTGATATTATTTAATATTTTCTATCTGATACAATATTATTAAAAGACCAGAGTTGAAAAACTCTGGCCTGCCGGATACTTATTTTTTCTTGTCAATCCAGATTTTAAAAGCGCGTTTGCCGTAATCTTTGGCGTAGATTTTTACACCATTTACGGTCATGCTTGCTCTAAAAATGAACATGGCATTTCCTCCTTTCGCAAAAAAGTCTTGCAAAATGAAGGGATGCTGGTATAATAATTATAACTCCATCCGCTCAACTCCCTCCATCTGCTTTGCATTTCAGTTGGCCCTGAAATGTGAATCTATATGAACAGCTTAAGCTGGGATTTTAGATATATAAGATGCTTGGATTTGAGCTACTTTTTTTGATACGATATATTTTTTTGAAATTTCTTCAACCGTCATTCCTTTGATTTGAGAATATGGAACAAGAAGTTCAGCTGCAAAAGTGCTAGCTTGCCATTCTGGATCTTTGTACGCTGGAATGTTCTTTTCGTTTCTGGCAAATGATACGGTAAGATCGTCATGTAAAAAAATGTGACCTATTTCATGAGCAATGGTGAAACGATCCCTGGGAGAACCTTTGATTGCATTCTCATATACGCTTTCTCTGATGCGGCATATTTTTAACGAAGGAATGGTTTCTGCATAGTTATTATCCATATCTTCATCAGGAACAATATGCATTTCATAGTTCCATTCTGATAGAATGACTTCTAAAAATTGAACAACTGGAAATGGTTCATCTTCTGGAATTTTTATAAGTTCTCGAATTTTATTAGCCACAGATCTTAATTTTACCCTTGATGTTGGTCTGGCAATTTTATTCAATCGATAACACCTCGCTTCAGATTTTTTTGGTTTTTGCTAAGAATGTACGCAATTCGTCTTTTGTTTGATCATCCATCTGAGAAATTGACTCAAGTTTTCGAGCGAAAGATAAAGCTAAGGCGCGATCTTCCGTTGCGATGTTTTCTAGGTTTACGCGATACTCCTTTCTAGAAGAATCAATTGCTGTTGCTAACTCTTCAGCGGCGTTTCCCGTAAGTGAATAGACCTCTTTAATTTTATCCAACCATTTGGAAGGGATTTCTTTTTTGCCGTTCTCAACAGCTGATAAAAATGCAGAGGATACACCGAGCGCATCTGCCATATCTTTCAGCAGTTCATTTCGTTCTATCCTCAAGACTCTGCAGAACTTGCCAAATGTTGTAAGCATACAGTTTCCTCCTTTCGATTTAAGTCTATTTTACCACATATAAAAAATAAGTCAACTATAAAAGTAAAAATAATTAACTGAAATAAGTTAATCGCTAAAGGGTGAAAAGAAGAAGAGAAGGATTCACTGGTCTTTAGCTCAG
>SFGF01000062.1 GCA_004556655.1 Lachnospiraceae bacterium
TGTGATCAAGGACAGTAAAGGCTATGAACTGCGGTATGCACATTTAAGCAGCCGGAGTGTATCTGCAGGAGCATCCGTCACGAAAGGTGATGAGATAGGTCTTGTGGGAAATACTGGAAATTCTACAGGAAGCCATCTTCATATTGAACTTCTGAAAAATGGAGAGCGGTTAAACCCGATCTTTTATCTGGAAACTGGAGAAGGGGCAGGCTTTGGCGGCAATGAATATACCAGTGAAGCGGCACAGCGTTTGTTGAACGAAGCAGCGAGATATCTAGGAACACCGTATGTGTGGGGTGGATATTCTCCAAGTGGATTTGATTGTTCCGGATTTGTCAGTTACTGTCTGGTTCATTCCGGGGTAAGAAATACTGGAAGGCTGACAGCACAGGGACTGTACAACATTTGTACACCAGTATCCCAGTCGGAGGCACAGCCGGGAGATTTGATTTTCTTTACTGGAACTTACAACGCAGGGGAGCCGGTAACGCATATCGGAATCTATGTAGGCAACGCATGGAAATTGAACGAGGACCAGAGCAATATCAGATGTCTATAACAGAACTGGAGCGTTTCCGTAACCTGGAATGGGAAATGCAGAAGTATCCACAGATTCAGTCATTGAAAGAAGCAAACCTGTTATTAGGAACAAGACGGACATTTGGAATTTATCAGATCCGGGATGATTCATCGGGCGACAACTATGCATTTATGAATATGCGCTTTATTGAAAGTCATGGTATGCAGATAAAAAAAGAAGATTATAAGCTGGTCTATGTTGGTGAATTATCGGGAAATATGTCACTGGAAGATATTTTTGAAAGGTTCAACATTGACAGACCGAAAGACTTCCGTGGGCATTCCCTGTCTGTTAGTGATATCGTAGTTCTGAATGACGGGGAAATAGTAACTGCCCATTTTGTAGACAGTATCAGTTTTGAACAGCTGGATTCTTTCCTGAATCTGGAAGAACAGGTTCTTAGTGAACTGGCATATGAGGTAGGAGAACGGTATTTTGCTATTCAGAGAACAGAAGAAGGATATGATTATTCCTTTTACGATGAAGATTTCCGCTTGATGGATGGTGGCGTTTATGAGAATGATGAAATTTCTATTGAAGAAGCGGCGGAGGAACTTTTGGAAGACGAAGGCTGGACTGGAGAACGCATCCGTGGAGATTATGATCAGTTGATGGAAAAAGTAGAAGAAATGGATGAGATTGTAATGGCAGCGATTCAGAAAAGCCAAGGCGAATATAAACCACTAGCAAAGATAGAGGAACTGGAAGAGGCAAATTACAACATGATTGACAATCTACTCAACAATATGTTACCGAAGAAAGAGCCTTATCTGGAATATTTCGCCACAGAATGCGATGAGTTTCACGATATGGGGGCTTATGAAAAAAGTACCGATGTTAATCAGATCGTTGCAGTCTATGAAAAATATAGAGAGAATCCAGAAACTGCATATCTTGGATGCTCAATGGGAATTATTTATCGTGATCCGGAAGACAGTTACTATGATGAAGCTGAATTTGCAATCGTAAAAGGAAATACCGTATTTGGAAATCTAATGGATGATGTTCGGTTTTATGGGGAGCTTGCACTGGTAAGGGAAGGAATTGAGAAAATTCATGAAGCATTACCTGATTATAAGTTCGTTCCGATGAGGGATGTGCGAGAAGCAATGTATCCAGAGAAGATGACCACAGAACAACTGGCTGAGGCATTGGATGAGATTGCAGAAGCGTTTGACCTATATGAGTATCGGGATAATGTGGAGATGGGAGAAAATACGGTACAGGAAGCAATGCTGGATTTACAAAGTGGCAATATTCATTATTATATTTCATACTTGAAAGATATTGTAGACGAAGAATGCGACCTGTCTGTTCGTGCAGGTGTATTGATGGAAAGGCTGAAAGCCTATGAACCGGAACTTCCAAAAGATATGCAACCAATGGTGTATGTAAACTATTGTGAAGAAAGTAATCTCATGAATCCAAGATGTCAGAAATTGTCTGAACTGGATACAAAAACCGTAGAACAGGACAAAGCCTGGTATGCTGATCGTGATCCAAACACCAACGAACCAAAAACGACAGCACAGATGTTTTTTACAGTATATTATGCTGAGAAGGGCGACAAGATGCTGCATCATTTTCAAGGTAGGATAGATATTGGTACCGGAAACGGCGGTATCATCAGTCAATTAAAGATGCAGAATGAAATGAAATTGGCAGATGAAAGCTGGATCAGTTATCAGCAAGGAAAAGGCAATGAAGAGTATCAGAAGTATATGGAAGATCTGACGGACATGCAGAATCATGTGCTGCCGTATTTACAGAGCTTTTGCAGCCAGGAAGAAAAAGGTGTGAAGGAGAGACGAGAACAGCAGGTAGCAGAGAAAAATGAGAGCAGAGAAGCTGTGCCAAGAACTGGCGTTGAAGCAAATACAGCAGTTAAGGATGCGGGGAAAGCTGAAAGAAAGGCAATAACAGAGAAAAAGACAATGACAGGAAAAGAGAAGAAACCGTCGATTCATGAACGTCTGGAAATCAATAAGAGAATCATCCAGGAAAAACAGGGAAAAGATAAACCGGAGAGAGGAGCTGATTTGAGTGTAAGGACGGTGTAGTATAAGATAGAATGGAGTCGGAGGTCACGGATAACAATGTGGCTTCCGGCTTTTTTGAGTATTGTCGGAATAATTAAAAATGGTACAATGTTTCTTTTGCTATCAGAATGTTTTTTATATAGCGAAAATGTATTGATATAGAGGTAAAATATCAGTGTGGTTTGTCCTGGCTCAAATTTAGGAAATGATTTACACCCCATGCTTGAAAAACTACGGATATTCGTATACAATGTATTCTGTAATACTATATCAACTGGAAAGGGGAAGCGTATGAAAGGATATCTCTCCATACGGGAAATTTCATACAAATGGGGTGTATCGGAACGCCGTGTCAATCAGTATTGCACCCAGGGGCGTATTCCCGGCGCTGAGCGTTTTGGGCGTTCATGGGCGATTCCAGAGGATGCCGAAAAACCGACGGATCCACGTAAAGGGAATAACGACCGATCCCATACCCCGAAAGAAGAATAAAGCGAGGGAATACACAATGACGAAATCAAATTCAAAAAAATACAGCACCATTCTATATGTAGCCCTTGCTATTTTTACAGCGATGGTGCTGCGGCAGATTGCCCGTTGGGCAGACGCCCCACTGGACTGGTTTTGCGGTATGATTCGCTCTGCCATATACATTGAACTGTTTATCGCTTGGGGCGTTTCCCTGCACAGGCGGATCATTCAGCCACAGGTGCGCCGCTATCTCACTTCGATTTCTGTGTTGGTGGTATTTTGGATGACAGTCAGGACAATTCGGTATTCGTTGGATGAATGTATATGGTTGATGCGATATCTCTGGTATTTGTACTATCTGCCCATGTTGCTTATTCCGCTTCTGGCGGTGTTCGTTGCTTTGTCGTTGGGAAAACCGGATAACTTTCGTTTGTCGAAGTGGACGGGGCTTCTTTACATACCTACCGCTGCACTGTTACTGCTTGTGCTGACCAATGACCTGCATCAGTTCGTATTCGTTTTTCCGGAAGATGCGATTGTATGGGTAAATGATTATAGTTATGCCTTAGGCTATTTTCTGGCAGTCGGATGGGTGGTATCTTGTACTATAACAGCTCTTGTTGTCATGCTGATCAAATGCCGTATTCCACACAGCCGGACTGTTTTGATGCTGCCTTTCGCCCCTGCTGTAGTAGCGTTGATCTATGGTGTTCTTTATTATTTCCGTGTTCCGTGGCTGAAATTTCTGACGGGAGATATGACTGTTGTATTCTGTTTGCTTATTGTCGCTATACTGGAATGCTGCATTGAGTGTGGATTGATCCAGAGTAATACTGGTTATGAAGAGCTGTTCATGGTCAGCAGGCTCGGTGCACAGATCACAAATCAGGAGAATGTTGTCTGTCTTGCCAGCGCCAATGCAAGAGCATTGACAGAAGAACAGAGGATAAGCACCAAAACACAGACTGTTTCGGCAGATAAAAGTATGATTGTCAAAAGTCAGCCCATTGGATTTGGCCATGTGCTATGGCAGGAGAATGTTGCTGAACTGACCGAAGCAATCGAGCAGATTGAAGAAAACTGTCGTGATCTTGCGGAGCACAACCGTATTCGGCAGGAAAATCTGAAAACGAGAAAAAAGATTCTTGCGCTTCAGGAAAAGAACCGGGTAAGTGACCTGCTTCACAGGGAAACAGCCGGGCAGATTGACTTGATTGATCGGATGCTGGCACAGTATGATACGGAGACAGATGATAGAAAACGCAGCAGGCTTCTTGGCGGGGCAGCAGTTGTGGGCGCCTATATAAAACGATATGGAAATCTGCTGCTTATCGGCGAGCGCACGGAAACAGCGGATATACGTGATCTGGCAAGGTGTTTTGATGAGTCTTTTATCAATCTGGAATTGCTTGGCGTGAATTGCCTCCATACGCTGCCATCGGATATTATTTTGGCAACGAAGGATATGCTTCAGGTTTACCGCAGCTTTGAAGCAGCAGTGGAAACCAGCCTCAGCGACCTTCAATATGTATGGATCAATGTCAGGGAAAGCAAAGAAGGAATTTTTCTGAATATGGAATTTGTCTGCGATACCGATCTCTCCCCTTTTGCGTCGATAGCAGATTCATTCTCCTGCGAAGACGGAGCTTATCGCTTCACCTTCAAGCTGCGGAAAGGCGGTGAGGAAAAATGAAAATGTGGAAAATTGCAGGACAGCTCAAGAATAGATATGCGTTGCGCATTGCAGTAAAAGAAGCGCTGGACACGCTTCCTACTGCCGTCTGTTACTTTAATCTCTCAGGTACAGTCAAACTGTGCAATACGACCATGTATGATCTTTTCAGAAAAATCGCCCAGAGTGATCTGCAAAGTTTTGACGAACTGAAAGAAGCACTGAATGGTTGTGATAAATCGACCGGTATTGTACGGGATGGAAATGTGTTTCTTTTTCCAGATGGGAGAGCCTGGCAGTATTCCGCAGAGAAAGTCAAAACCGCTGACGGCAAGGTTTATACGGAGGCGGTGTTCAGTGATGTGACCGAACTGTACGAAAAGCGGCAGGAACTAAAACGGCAGTCAAGAGAACTGAAAAAAATGTACCAGGAACTGAAAACTCTGTCGGAGAATGTGCAGGAAGCGACCAGAGAGCAGGAAATCCTCAACATGAAATCACGGTTGCATGATAAGATGAACATGGGCGTTGCCGCTATACGGCAGATGCTACGCCAGAATACCACTTCTGAGGAAAATGCTGCCGCTGTTGTGCAATTTCGCCGCGCCATTCAGGTCTTGCAGGAGGAAAATGCCTATCCGCAGGATGATGTGACGGAGTTTATCCGGGATGCGGCAGTATCCGGCATTCAGGTAAAAATCACAGGTAATTTGCCGGAAACAGAAAAAGCATTGAATTTACTTTTGCCTGTCATGCGGGAAGCCTGTGTCAATGCCGCCCGACATGCCGATGCGACAATGCTGTATGTGGCAGTAGAGCAGAGTCCGGATACCGTTACCCTGCACATGACCAATGACGGCAAGCAGCCTGAGGAGGAAATTACACCCCGAGGCGGCCTTGTTGATCTCGACAAAGTGATTAGGAAAGCAGGCGGCAGGATGGTGATTCAGTCGTGGCCTGTATTTGTGCTGACGGTGACCCTACCGGTCAGCAGACAGAAAACGAAACAGGAGGTGCCGGTATGACAAAGGTACTTGTAATCGACGATCAGCGGATCGCCAGAGAATATATGGAGAATGTAGTGAAAAATGGCGGGGACTATGAGCTTGTGGGTAGTCTGTCAAAAGCAGATCTGGCTGAAACCGTCTGCCGCAGAAGTCAAGTGGATCTGGTGCTTATGGATGTCTGTACCCATGGGACAAAGGACGGTATCGATGCGGCTGCCCAGCTGCGCAGGCTGTTTCCAAAGCTGAAAATGATTGTTGTTACTTCCATGGTGGAGGAGAGCTATATCAAGCGGGCCAGAGAAGCCGGGGTGGACAGTTTTTGGTACAAAGAGATCAGTCCGGAGGATCTGATCACCGTCATGGATGCCACCATGCAGGGCAGACAGATATGGCCTGGTGAAACGCCGACTGTAAAGCTGGGTGTTACCACCAGCGATGATTTTACAGAAATAGAAATTAAGGTTCTGCGTTTGGTTTGTGAGGGACTGGAATACAGCGAGATTGCAGAAAAGCTAAATTATACGAAGGATAATGTAAAGTATCATATCCGTAACATTCTTCAAAAAACAGGTTATGCCAATAAGACACAGCTTGCCATTGCCGTAACAGGCAAACGCTATATTATTCCGAAGCTTTTTGATGAACAGGACGACTCAGAAGAAAATCCCATCGTTTTATAATAGAATTTTGTAATATTCCCGGTTTCAGGTTTGAAACCGGGCTTTTTCTTTTTGTAAAGGGCGAAAATTTACCCTTATGGGTAGGGAAAAGAAAAAGGCATTTCCGTATAATGGAAGAGTATATGGGATAGTTGCATCATTTCACGTTCTGGAGCCAAAGCCGGACGTGAATCAGGAATTTTGGAGGTGAAGATATTGCGTAGAGTTGTGATTGATATGCAGAATGTCCTGTTTGCAGATGCAGTAGCCGAAGCGCTTCGCAGGTTTGATTCTGATTTTGATCCGGTTATGAGTGATGGCCCGGATAAAACCCTGTCGTTGTGCGATACCGTTCTGGCCAACATCCTGATTATGGAGGTTACAGCATATGCACCATGGAAGCTGGAGAAACGGATGAAAATTCGTGATGAGTTGAGAAAACGTAATCCGGATTGCAAAATTGTGCTGGTAGTTGATGAGAATACCGAGAAAAAGCTGGCAGACCAGGTTCGACAGGCAAAGAAAGATGGTCTGGTAGATAATTTTATCTATGGGTCGATTTCTTCCAGCTATCTGTCGGCGGTTATCGATGCATTGTAAGGGGAGGGAGAGACGATGAGGAAACGAAAACCTTGGATTTATGTAATAGGAATTCTTGTGCTGGCAGGGCTTATGATGCTGACGGCCTGCGGAGTAAATGGCGGGCAGAAGGAGCCTGTAACACTGACCGTCTGGCATGTCTATGGCGGGCAAACAGATTCACCGCTCAATGATCTGATTGAAGAATTCAATGAAACGGTTGGTGCTGAGGAGGGAATTAAGCTTCAGGTCACCGTCGTGTCCAATACCAACAATATCCATGACGCAGTGCTCAGGGCAGCCAATGATGAGCCGGGAGCAACCGGGCTTCCGGATATGTTTATTTCTTATCCTAAGACCGTTTTGGCTATGCCGGATCCGGAGATTTTGGTGGACTACAGGGATTATTTCAGCGAGGAGGAATTATCTGCCTATATTCCCGCCTTTCTGGATGAGGGAGAGATTGACGGTCGACTGGTTGTTTTTCCTGTGGCGAAATCTACAGAAATTATGTTTGTTGATAAGACGCTGTTTGATCGGTTCGCAGCGGATACCGGTGCTACTTTGGAGCAGCTTAATACCTGGGAGGGATTATTTGAATTGTCCAAAGAGTATTATCAGTGGACAGATGCACAGACGCCGGAGATGCCGGGAGATGGAAAAGCCTTTTTTGTCCATGATTATCATTTCAATTATTTTCAGGTAGGTGTGGAATCCTTGGGAGAGGATTTCTTTCAGGGAAATAAGATTGCCTATGGTAAAGCTTTTTCTAAAGTCTGGGAGCCTTATGCAGACGCTGCCGTTCAGGGCGGCGTGTGGCTGCAGGAAGGTTATGCAACGGAGCCGCTTCGGATCGGAGAGACGATTGTCAGTGTAGCTTCGTCAGCAAGTGTTCTCTACTATGAGGATATTGTAACCTATCCGGACAATCAATCCGAACCGATAGAAGTTATCGCAAAGCCCGTGCCATGCTTTGAGAATGGAGAACAGCTGGTTATGCAGCGTGGTGCAGGTTTCTGTACGGTGAAATCTACACCGGAGAAGGAACGTGCAGCCGCTGTTTTCCTGAAATGGCTGACCGAACCGGAAACCAACGTGCGCTTTGTGACCAGCGTGGGGTATATGCCGGTGACAGATGCTGCTTTTGAGGTACTGCCGGATTTTATAGAGAATCTGGAGGACCCGAAGTACAGGAGTCTTTATGAAGCATTTTTGGAAACACAGTCTTCTTATGAATTCTATACGGCACCTCAGCTTGCCGGTTATCTGGAGCTGGAGCAGACCTTTGAAAAAAATGTCCGCAGTAAGCTTCGCGTGGCTTGCAGTAGCTGGCAGGAAGGAGAAGAAGATGTGGAAAGATTGATGTCGGAGGCGCTGGAGAATGTGAAAGCGTCACTTCCCGAATAGATAGGTGAGTGAGTACCATGGCAAATACGCTGAAAGAATTTGAAAAACTCCTGCATTTGGCTTTAGACCGCAAGGTTACGCTGCACAGGAAGCTGATGATGTATCTGCTTTGTTTGATCCTGGCAGCGTTAGGCATTCTTTTGCTGCTTTTGACAGCCATCGGTGGGCCGCTGAAGGCGGAGCCGCAGATTGCGCAGGCGATGGAGAGTCAGTTACATACCACGTATGATAAAGTCTCGGAGGAAATGGAGACTTACACCGGATACAGCCTGCAGCTTTCCAGGGAACTGGAACGGGACATAAAGGATTTTCTGGACGAAAAAGGAATGTCAGTCTCGGATCTGAACAATCGGCCGGAGCTGCTTTTGGAAATACAGAAAATGATGTATTCGGAACTTAATACAACGATCCGGCTGGGGCGAAGCAGCGGTGTATTTGCGTTGGTAAATGCAACGATAAATACACAGATTTCGGAAGCCGATCAGTCCCGGTGCGGGGTCTATCTGCGGCTGATTAATGTGAGTAGCAATGTGATTTTAAGCCCGGAAACCATTTTGTTCCGCGGGAATACAGAAATCGCAAGGGAAAATGGGTTGGAACTGCATAACCGCTGGAATATGGAATTAAATACAGAGGGGCTTTTGGGGTATCAGGAGCTTGAAACTGGATTAGGGCAGTCGGAATCTGGTTATTACTGGATCAGTCGTATGAATCTGAAAAATACCTGGGAGGATGTAATCTTGCTTCTTGTTCCGATGTATGCAGACTCAGGAGAATTTTTGGGGGCATGTGGGATTGAACTAAATGATGTTCATTTCAGCCTGGAATATCCGGCTACAGCAAGTTCCTATGGTTCTATGGTTACAGTTATCGCGCCAGTGGAAAACGGGAATCTGAGACTGGATCAGGGCATGGCGGGGAATACGGAGGGCACATGGCTTGATACTGCGGAAAGTCTGTCCATCATAGAAAAGAATGTTTATTACAGCACGTATCGCTCCACAAAATGTGATTATTATGGAATCCAGATGCCTTTAGAGATACCAGGAAGTGGTGGACAGGAATGGGCAGTTGCGGTGCTAATCCCGCGGGAAAGCTGTGACCAGTATATTTTGAGGAATAGGGTGGGCATTATGGGTGTCATACTGGGATTTGTCCTTATTATGATTGCTCTTGCGTGGTTGTTGTCGAAGAAATTTGTCCGGCCAATCCTTCAGAGCTTTCAGGATATCAGGGATGGCCAACAGGCAGGCGATAGTAAATTCAAATTTGCAGAGTTGGAGGAGTTTTGCGGATGGCTGTCAGAAAGGGAGAAACCGCCAGAGGCGGACGAACTTCCGCCGAATATGGCAGAACTCTTTGAACACTTTGCCCGGAATGTAAAAACACTGACCAATGCGGAATACAATATTTTCCGATACTACATGAACGGTTATGAGGTAGCGCAGATACCAACGGAAGCATGTGTCAGCATGAGTACCGTAAAAAAGCACAACGGAAATATCTACAGGAAGTTGGAGATTTCATCCAATGAAGAACTGATGATGTATCTGGATCTCTTTCGGAGATGTGACTGTATTGAGAAACTTCAGCTGGATGAGAAAGCAGACGTTTCAGAAATAGGGACAACCAAGTGAATAAATGAAGCAAAAAGCACAAAAATCATGTATGGTTTTTGTGCTTTTTGCATGGTGTACCGAGTCTACCATAGCCTTTTCGATGGTAGACTCGGTTTACTTTTTTCTTTCGAGGCCAAAAAGTAGACCTGGTACCATAGATTTTTGATTTCCTAACCAATATGATGGTGTTACAAGCGATGCATGCGTTGTTTCTCGGAAATTTTAGAATCTTGGAAAGGGGTTGGTCAAACGGTGCAGAGGGTTTTACAGGATATACTGACAGATTGCTCGACAGAGGATAAATTTGAGTTTTCCATCGTCTGCGAGGAATGCGGAAAGGTCTGGAAAAGCAAGGCTATTGCTTTTTCAAAAGCCCGTATCCATCCTGTCACAGAGGGAAAGAAAGTGGTCTATGCAGCCCTCTATCAACGAGAGAAAAAAGAGGCGCATCTGAAGGCTTTGAAGGCTGGAGAAAAATTATTCAGCAGATGTCCGATTTGTCATAGATGGGTTTGTGACGATTGCTTTATGGTCTGCGAGGATCTGGATATGTGCAAGCAGTGCGCAGAACGGTTGAATGAAAAGGGCAGTATTGTCGGATAGCTTTCTAATTTATTATTTAAGGAATATAGAGGATAACGTAAAAACCTTTGTTATCTTAATGCAAAACAAACTATTACAGGAGGTAATCTTATGGGACTTATTAAAGCAGGAATGGGAGCACTTGGCGGAACGCTGGCGGATCAGTGGAAGGAATTTTTCTACTGTGATGCGCTTCCAAACGATGTGCTGATGCGTAAGGGTGAAAAGCGCGTCAGTGGCAGATCTTCAAACACTAAGGGAAATGATAATATCATTTCAAACGGATCGGGCATCGCCGTCGCGGACGGTCAGTGTATGATTATTGTCGAGCAGGGCAAGATCGTTGAGGTCTGCGCCGAACCCGGCGAATTTACATACGACAGCTCCACCGAGCCGTCTATTTTCGCCGGAAGTCTCGGAGACAGTATCAAGGATACATTCAAGATGATCGGCAAGCGTTTCACCTACGGTGGCGATACTGGTAAGGATCAGCGGGTGTACTACTTTAATACTAAGGAAATTATCGGCAACAAATTCGGTACGCCCAATCCTATCATTTTTGAGGTTGTGAATAAGCGCATCGGTATCAGCCGGACTGTACAGGTTCGATGCAACGGCGTATACACCTATGTGATCTCCGATCCTCTGCTGTTCTACACGCGGCTTTGCGGCAATGTGGAAACCGAGTTTACAAGAGATCAGATCGACGAGCAGCTTAAATCGGAATTTATCGATGCATTACAGCCCGCTCTCGGCGCTCTTGCCGAGCAGGAGCTTCGCCCTGCACAGATACCGGCGAAAGCAAACGAGCTGAAAGCAGCAATGAATGACGCACTGAAACAGGAGTGGATTGATAACAGAGGAATTTCCGTTGGTAAAATCGCACTCAACCCGATTACGCTGACAGCCGAGGATATGAAGAAAATCAACGAGCTGGAGGATGCTGCAAATGTCGGCTCCAACCCGTTTATGATGGCTGGTACTATGACCAATGCAACGGCCGATGCTATGAAGACTGCAGCTGGTAATCAGGCAGGTGCCATGACGGGCTTCATGGGCATGGGCATGGTCGGAATGGGCGGTCAGGGCGGTTTCGGTGCTGCACAGAATCTTTACAACATGGGACAGCAGCAGATGCAGTCTCAGCAAATGCAGCTGACCCAGCAGCCTGCTCCGGAGCCGACACCGGTTCCATCGCAAAACAGCTGGAAATGCACCTGCGGTGCTACGGCAACCGGAAAATTCTGCCCGGAATGCGGAGCAAAGAAACCGGAGCCGGTGCAGGCAGGTGCCTGGAAGTGCAAATGTGGAGCCACGGCGACAGGGAAGTTCTGTCCGGAGTGCGGCTCTCCGAAGCCTGCAGATGCGGACGGATGGACCTGTTCCTGCGGAACGGTAAATAAAGGGAAGTTCTGTCATAATTGCGGAGCAAAGAAACCGGCGGGTGTACCTCTTTATCGTTGCGATAAGTGTGGATGGGAACCGGAAGATCCAGCACACCCACCAAAATTCTGCCCAGAATGTGGCGACATCTTTGACGAAAACGACAGAAAGTAGCATAGGAGAGGAGGAATTCTTATGTATAGACTTCCATCTGAAGAAAAGCAGCATAAAGAAACAATCGGTGCTTTGATTTTGAGTATTATCATTATTATCGCAGGAATTGGCGGTATGATCTATACAAAGCACGAAAGCTTGGAGTATAAGAATTCTACGGATGTTCGAACACTTCATGCAACTGTTTATAGTTGTGAACAATCGAAAGAAAAAGATAATAATGGAGAGCGAAAAGAAGAATATAAGGTAAGATTTACTTATGAAATCGATGGAACGACATATGATGATTCTAAGATTTACTATAAAGAAATGAGGAGAGGAGATACCGTACAGATTACGGTTTACAGGAATTCAAAGGGAACATATAAACTGGAACCAGGACCAACTCCGATTTATTTCTTTGGATTTGCAGTAATGATTCCGCTAGGTATCATTGGTTTCGTCGTAATAAGTAAAGATCTTATTAAGTATCGCCGAGAAGAAAAAGAAGGTAGAAGACTGTAAGCATGGAATGGGAGAAAGGAACATGATGAAAACATATAGAAGTTTATCGGTATTTCTGATAGCGGTTATACTTGTTGGACTTTGTGCATGTGGCTCGAAAGAGGGAAATGCAAAAGGTAACGGATATAAAAAAGAGGTAGATACTTATACACATAAGAAAGATGACGCAACGATCAGTTTTGAGATTGCCAAGGAGTTAGGCTATCAGGAAAAAACGTCAGATACAAACACGTTAGAACTTGAAAATCAAGAGAACGATACGTTAATCGAAATTGTATATTTCCACGAGAATTCGAAAAGTTCTACTGTAGTGCGTGAGGCTGATTACTACGGAGAAGGTTTCAGTGATTTTGAACATATTACGATTGGCGATTACAAAGGATCTAAGGTATTTAGAGACTGGGGAAAAGCAGATGAGATTCATGAGTGTGAGATACGATTAGTGCTTACGGAACCATCTGATAAAAATATGGTTTATGCAGTGAAGGTGAATTTTAGAAAAGGTCTTCAGTGTGAAGACTTAGATGTGAAGGAATTTGTTGACAGCGAGGACTATATGCATTTCCTGAGTTCCTTTAAGGCGACATTAGAGGATTCCGAGGAAGAAACAAAGTAGGCATTCTTATTTCCATCTTCCTAATCCACGAAATATTCGGTAAGAATAAGGAGAAGGAGAAGGCACAAGAGGAACATGGGGAGACCAGATAGTCTGACAGATGAGGAGGGATGGATATGGGCTTATCAGAGGCGATGCTGCTTGCGTTTGCAACTACCATAATCTGTGCGTTTGCCATTGCTGAAAAAATCATTGACATAGACTTTGAACAGTTTATGCCGGAGAATTTGAAAAAAGCAAAAATGAAAAGAATGCTTGCAAAGCGCGAAACTCCGCTGCAAGGGGCAAGGCTTCAGAAGGACATCAAGGATTCCTTTGAAAATGTGTTACTTCCACTTGGAAAAGCAGATAAGAGTTATCTTCCAAAGAGAATGGATCTTACATTCCGCAGAAAGATGGTTCATCAGGTGGAACTGCTGGGAAAGCGTAAGCTTTGCCGGGATATCCGGGTGACGGACGTTGTACCGCTTCCGAAAAATAATTTCAAAAGATGGAATGATGACGGACGGGAGTGGAGGGAGTCTATCTTGCAGTGTAGTTCTCTGGAACGTCTGATTTCTCCTCAAGATGATGAAATAGTACATCAGATCTATCGGAAAAACAGTTACCTTCGGATTCTTCAGTCAAGGCACATTCGTCATTCGGATCGTCAGGGCAGGAACAAGGAATTTTATTCCGATAAAGGGAAGATCACCTGTCCATCCTGTGGAGCTGAGGTGGAGCTGAGCAGTCAGCAGGTCATCTGTCCATATTGTGGCGGTGTGATACAAAGTGAATTCTATGACTGGCAGACAGAAGTATTTGAAATCTATGAGAAGATGGGTGCAAATATGCAATACGGACTGTTATTGCTTGCTTACTCAGGTGTCATGTTCTTATGTCTGACCCTATGTCTTTATCTGATCAAAGATGCAGATGTTTCTCTTACCGTAGGTGTAATTGTTACACTGCTTATACTTCTGGGAATTGCGAGATTCTTTCGAACAAGGGAAGAAAAACAGGAAAAACTGTCGGAGAAAATCGTCAGATATTCGGAAAATTATCTGAGATCGTGTATCAATGAAGCACTTTATAAAGAAGTAAGTGATGAAGCGCTGATGGATTATGGAGTCGGTTCTATTGTATTAGAAAAAGTGGTTCATACGGACCAGACAACGGAAATAACAGTGAAGGTATATGGAACGGAGACCTACCTTCCTGAAAGAGGAAAACCATATACGAAGAAAATAAAGAAAACCCTCGTTTTGCAAAGGGCAAGATATCCGGAAAGAAGGAAAACGGACGGTGTATTTTTTAAGGAAAAGGATTGTCCATCCTGTGGTGCCAATTTCATACCGGATGAACATAACTGCTGTTCGTTCTGTGGTTATAGCTTCCGGGCAAACAATGCAAAATGGGTAATGAAAGCAATGAAAACATCATAATCAGAAGAAAATGAATTTGCCGGGAATCCGGTAACATAGTAGGAAGGGAGAAGGAATTATGGCTAATAAATGTGCAATCTGTGGAGCAGAAATTAATTTAGTACAAACTCAGAAACTGGCGGATGGTAATTGCATTTGCCGAAAGAATTGTAGAAGTAAGGGTATGAAAGCATTTGACTATGTGCATGCCAATCTTCCAAGTGTTCAGTCACATTTGGAGCAGGTGGACCGAGGAACAAAACTTTGGGAATATTTCTTTGTACCTCGTCTGAAAACAAAGAATAAAGCGCAGAAACTGAAACGATTCGGTGGTCATCTTTACGTAGCAGAGGATATTGGTCTGGTGGCATTTACCCAGGTGGATTATAAATTCTTCCTATTTGGAAAGAGCACACGTGCCTGTGTATACCGTATCGCCGATTTGCGAGCTTATGAATTCGAAAAAGAAGAAGTAAGAAATGGTGATAAGACAGAGAAAAAAGAAGTAGCGCATCTTGCATTTATCAACACTCCGGGACTTTATGAGGTATTTGTTCCGATGAATAATGTCTTGGATTTTGAAAAACTGAAAAAGTATTTTGACAGTCTGTTTGGAATCCAGAAAACATTGGGTAATGCAATGAATAACTGGAAGAAACAGATGGATGCTGTGAAGGATATTTCAGTCGGATTCAATGCTGCGGTAAGAGGAGATGCAGATATGGCAGAAAAGGCAGAGCAGGCAATGAACTCTCTGGATGCTGCAATCTACGGAGATCGTACAGAATGGATTCGGAGAGCGGATGAAGCGCTTGCAGAATTTGACCGACAGGCTCATTAAGATTAAGGAAGGAGGGTTTTCATGGCAAACTTGCAAGAATATAAATGTCCTTGCTGTGGCGGTGCGATAGCCTTCGACAGTACGATTCAGAAGATGAAGTGTCCATACTGTGATACGGAGTTCGAAATGGATGCATTAAAGGGTTATGACGATGAGCTGCAGGAAGAACAGGCAGATAGTATGGAATGGGAAACCAATGCCGGTGGAGAATGGCAGGAAGGCGAAACCGAAGGATTACGTACCTACGTATGTAAGTCCTGTGGCGGTGAAATTGTGGGAGATGCCAATATGGCAGCGACCTCTTGTCCGTTCTGTGACAACCCGATTGTTATGATGGGACAGTTCTCTGGAGCATTAAGGCCGGATTTGGTAATACCATTCAAGTTGGATAAAAAAGCGGCAAAAGAAGGACTGATGAAGCATTTGACCGGAAAACGTCTTTTGCCGAAGATCTTCAAGGATCAGAACCATATTGATGAAATCAAGGGAATCTATGTTCCGTTCTGGCTCTTTGATACCGATGTGGATGCAAATGTACGTTACCGGGCTACGAAATTACGTGTATGGAGTGACAGTGATTACGATTATACGGAAACCAGTTACTTTATGGTACACAGAGGCGGTAGCGTTGGATTTGAAAATGTTCCGGTAGATGGTTCATCTAAAATGGCGGATGATCTGATGGAATCCATTGAACCATATCACTGTGCAGAAGCGGTAGATTTCCAGACTGCATACCTTGCCGGATATCTGGCAGATAAATATGATGTGACTGCAGAAGAAAGTATCGAGCGTGCAAATGCACGTGTGAAACAATCAACTGAGGAAGCATTTGCTGCGACTGTTCAGGGATATAATACGGTTACAGCGGAAAACAGCAGTGTACAGTTTAACAACGGTAAAGCGAAATATGCATTATATCCGGTATGGCTTTTAAACACGACATGGAATGGAAACAAATACACATTTGCAATGAATGGACAGACCGGAAAATTCGTCGGAGATTTGCCTGTTGATAAGGCGGCAGCAACTCGCTGGACAGCGATTCTGGCAGTAGCATTCACAGCAGTAACCTATGGTGCGGCGACGCTTCTGCACTTTATTGGACTATTTTAGGGGGGTGACGGAATGAAAAAGAAAATGATATCGTTTTTACTTATCCTCATCCTTTGTCTTGGTATGACAATTCCGGCATATGCAGAGGATTCCGAAGGCTTTGCGGATGAATATTACCGGGTGAATGATCTGGCCGATCTTATGACTGACAGTGAGGAAAGCAAATTGCTTGATGTGCTGGATGAAATCAGTATCCGACAGAAGATGGACGTAATCGTTATGACGACAGATACACTCGAAGGATTAACGGTTGAGGAATTTGCAGATGACATGTACGACTACTGTGAATATGGATATGGAGCAGATAAAGATGGTGTGCTCTTATTGATCAGTACAGAAGATAATGACTGTTACATATCAACCTGTGGTTATGGTATCACTGCTTTTACCGATGCGGGGATTAAGTATATTCCGAAACAGATGATGGATGATCTGAAATCGCAGGATTATTTTTCCGCATGTATGACATTTGCTGAGCTGTGTGATGATTTTATTACACAGGCACGAAATGGAAGCCCATATACAGCACGCACACTTCCAAAAGACGCCTTACCATTCTATTGGATCTTTATTTCCATCGGTGTTGGTGTGATTCTGGCATTCGTTATCGTCGGAAGAATGAAGGCACAGCTGAAGACCGTTCGGTTCCAGGCTGCGGCAGGAAATTATGTGAAAGATGGAAGTATGAATATCACAGAAAGCAGAGATTTGTTCTTGTACCATACAGTAACCAAGACGGCAAAAGAAAAGAGTTCTTCAGGCAGCAGCACCCACACATCATCTTCTGGTAGAACGCATGGTGGTGGAGGTACGAAATTCTAGGAAGGGGGTGACAGATGCTTTTGGTATGATTTCTAGTATCTGTTTTTGTTTGCTATGATATATTTTGCTCTGGGAAACCCGCTTTCTATTCTTGGGTGTGGGTATATAGTTTCTGGACAACTCTATTATACCATATCCAGTGAGGGGGTATTTCATTTTTAGTAACAAAAAATGCCGTATTTATGCGGCTTGTGGCGTTTCGCAAACGCCTAGATAATAAGTAATTGAAAGGAGAGAAGATTATGAGAAAAAAGTTGAATTTGTTATTTGGACTAGTGCTTATCATCAGTATGATAGTATTGACTGGTTGTGGAGGCTCCGGAGAAACAGGAGAAAAGAACCCGTATGAAGGGAAATGGGTAGCGGTGTCCGCTCAGATGATGGGAATGTCCGTCAGTATAGATGAAGTTTTCGGAGGAGATTTTGAATTTGAAGTGAAAAATGGCGGAAAAGTTTCCTTTTCAGCTGGAGACACTACAGGGAATGGAAAATGGTCTGTCGAAGATGATCAGTTTATCTTGAGCATCGAAGGAGAAGAAATGGTGGGAATCATCGGAAAAGATATTATTTCTTTTGATAATATGCTCGAGATGGGAGTAAAGGTGATTTTTGCAAAGGATGGAACGGATGCAATGGATCCGGCACTCTATCTGACAGAGGAGGAAAATGCAGTCATAGGTGAGTGGGCTGCAGAAAGTGTGGAAGAACTTTTAGGAGACGGACCTCAGACTTCTATGGAAGGAGTAGACAACATCAATGATGCACTGCGTCTTGATTTCAAAAGTGACCGTAATGTAACAGTTATTTATAAAGGGGAGGAGATTGGGACTTTCCCATGGTCAGTTGCACTGGGATATTGTTCGATTGAATCAGAAAATCCATCTCTTACAGTGATGATAAATGACGATGGTACTTTGAAAGTAGACTACAGTGATGATGATGACTACTACACATTCCACTGTGTAAAAAGTGACAGTGAATAACTGAAAAGGATGTGGAAATCATGAAAGGAGGGAAGACGCCATGAAAAAGAAACTGTGGTGTGTGCTGTGTATCATGATATGCATGATGATGATAGCGGCATGTGGACAAAAAAAGAATCCGGAGAAGAAAAAATCGGAAAAAGCAGAGCAGGAAGAAACAGAATTTAAAGACAGAGAAAGTCTTAAATTAAGTTTATTTACAGTGTATTATCCGAAGGCATGGAACTACGATAAAGAGAATATGAAGAAAGATGAAGAATATTCTTACGTTAGATTTTTTGATGGAGATACAGTAGATGGATCCGAGAATGTCATTTCTATAGAAGCGACCAAGGAGGATTCATATACATATCGAAAGAGTTTAATTGCCTTTGGAGTGGATTTAGAGGCATATGCTGAAGGGAAAATGGACACTGTAACAATAGGAAATGCAGAATATACAGCAATGCCGGAAAGTAATTCCATAGAAAAAACGTATATGTATCGTTATGAACAGTCTGGCACATCCTATGATATCAGAGTAAGAGGACAGGAAATAGATGATTCTGACAAAGAATTGTTAGAAGGAATTGTGCTGAAATTAGAGGATGAAGGAAATAAAGACGCACCATGGCCATGGGAGGGAGAGCCTGTTGAACCTGTATTGGCAGAGCAGATGGTAGGTTCTTATACAATCGTTCCGGAATATATCCCATTTAAAGAAGCACAGGGAGTTATGCAGATTATGGATCATCAGTTTGTAAAACAGGGCAATCAAGTGTTCCATTTGCTGGAGAACAAACTGGATACTTATGAATATTCAGAAAGTGGACTTGAATTCGTATCTTCGATGGAATTAGACGATGATTTTGAATATTTGTCTGGGGACAGCAGTGGAATGTTATATCTTTCGCCTGGAATTGGAGATGTAATTGGCGTAAAAGATGGGAAAAAGGCACTTCAGACAACAGTAGACGGAGATCTGAATATGCATCCATCCGGAGAATGGGGAATCAGTTTCTGGGTGAACAGTGATACTCAGAAGATTGCGAATCAAGGCGGTAACCTGACGGCAGAACCGTGGATACTGACCGGATTAAATAAAGATGAAGAACGCAAGGGACTGTTTTCTATGATAGATGACGTACAGATCACGAATAGTCATATTATGGTTGCCGGCTCCATGGCTGTGGAAGATGAAGGCACAAAAATTGTTGTCTATGATTATGATGGCAATCAGCTTTTGAAATTAGGTGGAGAAGATATCAGTTCTCCGGACAAGCTCGGTTCCATTACAGGCATGGCGGAAACAGAAAATGGTTTTGTGGCTGCAGATGGAAATATGCGTGAAATACAATTTTGGGCAAAAGATGGAACGCACGTAGGTGCAATTTCTACAGAGGACATATTTGGTGTCAGTTATCCATGGCTGGAAGATATGCAGCTTTTAGATGACGGCTCTCTGTTAATTATGCTGACACAGGAACGAGACGACGGATCAGCAAATGAATTGATGTTTTTCAGGTTGACAGGATTTTAATTGAAAAAATAAAAATCGCTTGCCGGCAGAAATTTATCTGCCGGCAAGCGATTTTTCTGTTTTCTGTTTCCAATATAAAGGTAGAATTTTATCACATCAGTGAATCAATTTTCATATTTATCGTATACAGATATATACAACATAAATGGCATAGAGGATCAACATCAGGATCCCCTCCTTTTTATCGAGTGCTTTTTTGGTCCATGCCATAATCCATACGATAACACTGAATACAAGCGGAACAGCTTGGAAGTGTATTGAAGGACGGGAGTTTATCATTGCACTTCCGGAAAGTTTTGTTGAGTACAAGGAAGATGATGTGGTAAGGCTTTTCACGGACAGCTTTCATAAAAGGTACGATGTGGAATGCAGTGCGGCACTTCACCATAACAAGAAAATGACCAATTACCATATTCATCTCGTATTCAGCGAACGGAAAATGCTGGAACATCCAGAAGTGAAAATTGCTACCAGAAATATGTTTTATGATGAGCAGGGCAAGCACAGACGCACGAAGAAAGAGATTTTAGATGAACAGGGAAATCTTCGGGCAGGATGCAGTATTATTTAGGTAATTGCGAAACTCGTTAGATTTATTTGTGTTTAGAACACAAAAAGAAAGAGCTTTACATTTGGGATATAACTTAAACATGGGGAGTGACTAATTTATACTTTGGGGCGCACTTAAATAAACCTCTGATTTAATTAAGCTGGTAAGCCTAAGCAATGAGTGGTTTCAAACTGCGAATATATTCATGATGATGAATTTTGTCTGCAAGAACAACGGTAATAAGTTGTGTGATACCTGCAAGGATCAAATCTGCATGGAGCGTTTTTTCGTTTTGTGTTTTTCGTCCGGCAAAGATGCAAATATTTGTTGATGCAGATGCCTGCCCTGTAGTTGCAATCATTGAAAAAATCGCAAAAGAAAATAGTGTTCCGGTAACGTTGTTGTGTGATACGAATCATGTTCTGTCATCAGCTTATAGAGAAGTTGTTGTTGTCGGTGCAGGAGCAGATGCAGTAGATTATAAACTGATCAGTATCTGCCATAAAGGAGATATTGTCGTATCACAGGACTACGGTGTAGCTGCAATGGCATTGGGAAAAGGTGCTTATGTTATTCATCAATCAGGTAAATGGTACACGAATGATAATATTGATCAGATGCTAATGGAACGTCACCTGAATAAAAAAGCCAGAAGAAGTTCCCGTAAATGTCATATCAAGGGACCGAAGAAGCGGACGGAGGAAGATGATGAAAGATTCGCTCAATCTTTTGAAAAAATGCTTTTGATGGCACGTGAGAAAGATGTCAGATGAGGAATTATAGATGCAGAGGAACAACAGAAGCTATAAAGACTTAAAACAAAAACAGAAGAGTGCAATAGCAGATAAAACATACAAAATGTACTTGAAGTTTTATCTTGAGAATCAGCGAATGCCGGTTGATGCTGAAGTGAATGATATATGCAAAAGGTTGTTTACAGCAGTTCAATCGCTTGCTCCTAAAACGGAATATGAAGAATTTTATAAAATTATGGAAAAGCGTGAAAAGAGTTATGAAGAACGTATCCTGAGAGACATTCAGAGTGGGATTACACTGGAAACACTTATGGCAAAAAAACATAAGAAAACGCCGGAAGAAAAAGCAGCTGTTGCGAAACAAAAGAAGCAGCAGAGGCGAGCAAGACGGAAAAAAGAAACAAGAGATAATCTGGCTAAAAAAGAAATTTTGCAAGATGACAGATTTTTCTTTATTGCTGGTTATACCTCCGGAGGTGCACCGTATGGTGTCACCTGGGAGGAAATGGGTCTGAAACCTTGGGAAGATTTGGAAGAGAATAATTGAGTTGTCAGTGCAATTTTTATTTATCTCTTGTGACTGAAACTGGTTCCCGTTTTGCCGGAAGTAAGTCAGAACTGATCTCTGGAGCATCGAGGAGTGCAGTGAAATTCTGCTGAATGATCTCCAGTGTATTCTGCTTTTTCTGTAATTCCTGTTTTTCCCGGACAGTAGCAGTCTGTTCACATTCAAGATTTTCAATTCGCTTCTGGATTTTATTAGAGCTTGGGATTTTGGTGACACCGAGATCCTGAAGCTCTTTTTTTAGTGAATCGTGGAGTTGGTATTCTGCCTGATGCTTACTGCGGTATGCTTTTGGATTTTTTGCAGATTTGCAATCTTCAATCACTTTACGGCAGAGCCGGTAAGAATCACAGTGTTTCTGAATGACTTTCTGTCTGCTCAGATTATTGTTGATTTGTGTTATTCTCTGATCAGCCGCTTTAACAGAAGCTTCAATGTCAGAAACATGCTGCTGGAAATCTTCATAATTCAGCAGGTTATTTTCGGAAAGATAGTTGAAGGTGCGGGCTGCCTCTTTTAGATTATTGAGCTTTGCCCATCGTTCAAATCCCTCTCGATTTCCAGTTGTGACATAAGTGGAGATATTGATATACAAGCGAGCTTCTCTGGACAGATGTCTTGGAGTTTTTACTTTGCTACGATTTTTAGCCAGACGGATGCGAACATTTTCTTCGGAATAATAGCTTCCGAGAGATTTCATATAAGTGAAGTTCTGCTGTTCCGGTGCACGGAATGACAGGTGCTTTCCTTGGCGGATTTCATATCCGGCTAACTGCATTTTCTGTAGAAATTCCTCATAGTTGATGGAAGTCCAGATTGCCTTATCAACTGCAACACGTAGCTTGGCTTTCCAACTGGTGCCACGATGATATTCCATATTCTCTTTATAGCTTTTACCTTTTTCTCCGGTTGGCATACTGGTGGCAAGTCCGTTTTCATGGCAAATGCGATTACTGATCCGGCAGATTTTATGGTAGCTCCGCTTATTGGAAACATACTTGTGATGATCAACAAAGCTTGCAGCGTTGAAGATGATGTGGTTATGGATATGATTTTTGTCAACATGGGTACTGATCACATATTCATATTTTCCTTTCAGTACTTCGTTTGCAAATTGTTGCCCTAAGCGATGGGCAGTTTCGGCATCAACTTCTCCAGGTTTAAATGACTGG
>SFGF01000003.1 GCA_004556655.1 Lachnospiraceae bacterium
AAGAACTGTATCGTAGAATCCAGAAAGACGAATTGCTTATGGCAAGTTAAGATGAGGAAAACCTCATTTTAACTTGTACTAAATCTTGACATAGGACCATAGCCTTGCCAATGCCGGCAATGCGTAAACAAAGAATGTATGCGTTTTCGTAGATATGACGCATACATTTTTTGATTTAAAATATAATGATGTGGGTGTCAAAAGTATAGCACACGCATAAAACTTAGTTCCTTGAAAACTGAATAAAGCTATGTTTATATGCTGTTTTTTGGTAAAATGGAGATATCAAAAATATCTATTTTACGAGGTGTAATGATGTCTTTTGTACTTAATAATTATCAGCAGATTTCGCTCTTTGATTCTCTTGGTTTCTTATCAGAACGCAAGCAGAGAATACTTGATAAATCCTGGGCTAAACCCTTCTCAGATTACATTTTCAAAAACATAGATGAGATGATGTTTGCTCCACTTTACAGTGACAAACGCAATTCTCGTCCGAATGCACCTATAAATGTGATTGTGGGTGCCCTTATCCTAAAAGAACTCAATGGTCTTACCGATGATGAGATTATCGAAGAATGCGAGTTTGACTTCAGATATCAGTATGCACTTCATACCACCAGTTTTGAAAATCAGCCATTAAGTGACCGTACATTCAGCAGATTCCGTGAGAGAAATGCTGCTTATGAATTAGCTACTGGCAAAGATCTTATTCATGACTGTATTGTTTCACTGTCCGAAAACATTCGTAAATACATGGACATTAATCCGTCTTTCAAACGTATGGATAGTATGATGATTGAATCCAACATACGTAAGATGGGACGTCTTGAACTGTTATATACCTGTCTTGCCAATCTTGTGCATGAAATCTCAAAGGATGGTCATAAGGATTTAATCGATGGTCTGGAAGAATACAAAAATCCTGATAACAGAAACCGTGTGGTATACCATGACAGAACCACACCACAGGATAAAAAACTGCAGAAAATCATCGACGATGCTGTTGCCCTTCTTCCAAAATGTAGAGAGGACTATGAGTGTACGGATGATTACCAGCTTCTTGAGCGAACAATTAATGAGCAGACTAAAGATGGCAATAATGGAACCCGTCTTCCTAAAACAAAAGAAGATGGAATGCCTTCAGATATTCTTCAGAATCCATCAGATCCAGATGCCACATACAGGTTTAAAGCCAGTAAGTCTCACAAGGGTTATTCAGCAAATGTAGTTGAGGCAGTGAATGAAAAAGGTTCTGTTGTAATTGATTACCAGTATGATGTCAACACAAGAAGTGATGCATCTTTTGTCAGGGAGTACATCGAAAATACTGAGTACGCAGAAGAACCAGTCACACTTATTGCTGATGGTGCCTATGCCGGAGAAGAAAATACAAAGTTGGCATCTAATAAGAATATCACACTCATGACTACAGGATTAAAAGGACGTAAACCACGTGAAATATTCGGACAGTTTGATGTAGATGAAACCGGAAAAGTTATCACCAGTTGTCCTGCTGGGAACAAGCCTAAAAGCAGTTCATACATCAGGCAGACAGATGCTGTTCGTGTTTCGTTTTACCGTTCCCAGTGTGAAGGTTGCCCTTACCAAAGTCAGTGTAATCCTGAACTCAAGGAAAGAACGGCAACTTTTCATGTTCCTCTAAAATCCAGGAGACGAATTCTTGAGTCGACTGAAATAATGGATGATGAACTAAGGACACTGATAGGAAAGATCCGAAATGGCGTGGAAACAGTTCCATCCGTAATCAGAAACAAATATCTGGTAGATAAAATGCCAGTCAGGGGAAAGCTTAAGATAAAACAGTTCTTTGGCTTTAAAGTTGCTGCCCTAAATGTCAGCAAACTGATAAGGTATACCCAAGGAAAGCTGAAATGCCGAACTTTTAAGATGGCATAATGGGGAAGAAATCCCCATTTCTACAACCAGAAATATCAAAAACATAGATTTATTCAGTTGTCAAAGAACAAGAGCAAATATATGTGTAGCCATTAGTCACAAAAAGTGACTTTTGGCACTTACATCATATAATAATTTTTAAAAATATTAAAAACCTAGTTGACAAATAGGAAATATAGGAATATAATGCAAACATCAGGAGAAAACATACTAAAAAAGTAGGAAAGGTAGGAAATTAAAAATGGCAAATATTTATAGAGGAACTCTTGGACTGATTGGAAATACGCCTTTGGTAGAGGTAGCAAATATTGAAAAGGAATTGAATCTGGAAGCAACGGTACTTGTAAAACTTGAGTATTTTAATCCTGCAGGAAGTGTAAAAGACAGAATTGCAAAAGCAATGATTGAGGACGCGGAAGAAAAAGGAATTTTAAAAGAAGGATCTGTGATCATTGAACCTACATCCGGTAATACCGGAATCGGTCTTGCATCTATCGCAGCAGCAAAAGGTTATCGGATCATTCTTACCATGCCGGAGACCATGAGTGTTGAGAGAAGAAATATTCTGAAAGCATACGGAGCAGAATTGGTGCTGACAGAGGGAGCTAAAGGAATGAAAGGTGCCATCGCCAAAGCAGAGGAACTGGCAAAAGAGATTCCTAACAGTTTTATTCCGGGGCAATTTGTAAATCCTGCAAACCCGGCGATTCACAGAAGTACCACGGGACCGGAGATCTGGAAAGATACAGATGGAAAAGTAGATGTTTTTGTGGCAGGTGTCGGTACAGGCGGAACACTTACCGGTGTCGGCGAATATCTGAAATCTCAGAACGAGAATGTTCATATTGTTGCAGTAGAACCTGCAGGTTCACCGGTTCTTTCTGAAGGTAAAGGCGGTCCCCATAAGATTCAGGGAATTGGAGCAGGATTTGTACCGGATGTATTGAATACAAAAATATATGATGAGATTTTCAAAGTGGAAAACGAAGATGCATTTGCGACAGGAAAACTCCTGGCAAAGAAAGAAGGAGTACTGGTAGGAATTTCATCAGGAGCAGCATTATATACAGCGATTGAGCTGGCAAAACGACCGGAAAACAAAGGAAAAACAATTGTAGCTTTATTGCCGGATACAGGAGACAGATACTACTCCACACCATTGTTTACAGAATAATATAGAAAGAAAGAGGAAAAAATCATGAGCGAAAAAATTACGAGAGAAAATAGAAAATTTAAATTTGAGACTTTACAGCTGCACGTTGGACAGGAAAATCCGGATCCGGTGACGGATGCGAGAGCAGTGCCGATTTATCAGACATCTTCCTATGTATTCCGTAACAGTGACCATGCGGCAGCACGTTTCGGCCTTTCGGATGCAGGGAATATTTATGGACGTCTTACCAATCCGACAGAGGATGTATTTGAAAAAAGAATTGCAGCTCTTGAAGGTGGTTTAGCAGCATTGGCTGTGGCTTCCGGTGCAGCAGCAATTTCTTATACAATTGAAAATCTGGCACAGAACGGAGATCATATTGTTTCTGCAAAAAATATTTACGGTGGTTCCTATAACCTACTGGCCCATACACTTCCCCAGTATGGAATTCAGACAACATTTGTTGATATTTTTAACTATGAGGAAGTGGAAGCAGCTATTCAGGACAATACAAAGGCTATTTTTATTGAAACTCTGGGAAATCCGAATTCTGATGTAGTTGATATAGAAACAGTTGCCAAAATCGCGCATGCGCATAAAATTCCTCTGGTAGTAGATAATACTTTTGCAACACCTTATCTGGTTCGCCCGATTGAATATGGTGCTGATATCGTAGTTCATTCTGCAACCAAATTTATTGGCGGACATGGAACAACAATCGGTGGTGTCATCATTGACGGTGGTAAATTTGACTGGGAGGCATCAGGAAAATTCCCGTCATTGACCGAGCCTAACCCAAGTTATCATGGAATCAGTTTTACCAAAGCTGTTGGAGCCGCAGCATTTGTCACAAAGATTCGTGCGATTTTGCTGAGAGATACCGGTGCAACACTCTCACCGTTCCATGCATTCTTCTTCCTGCAGGGACTGGAAACTCTGTCCCTGCGTGTGGAACGCCATGTGGAGAATGCACTGAAAGTAGTTGATTATCTGAATCGTCATCCGCAGGTAGAGGCTGTACATCATCCATCTGTATCAACCGATGAAAGCCAGCAGGAATTGTATAAAAAATATTTTCCGAACGGCGGTGGTTCTATCTTTACATTTGAGATCAAAGGCGATGCTCAGAAAGCAAAAGATTTTATTGATAATCTGGAGTTGTTCTCACTTCTTGCCAATGTTGCAGATGTGAAATCTCTGGTCATTCATCCGGCTACTACTACGCACAGCCAGTGCACAGAGGAAGAACTTCTGGATCAGGGAATCAGACCAAATACTATCCGTCTTTCTATCGGAACTGAAAATATTGACGATATTATTCAGGATCTGGAAGAAGCATTTAAAGCAGTGCAGTAAATCAAGAACCGGGCAGTTATCTCTAGATACACTTTGGAGTATTTAAAGATGGCTGCCCGAAAAATGTGGAGGTAATTTATGAAGCTTTCTAAAAAATGTAGATATGCTCTCAGAGCACTGATCGATCTGTCGGTAAATTCCGGTAATGAACATATTGTACTGGGCGGAATCGCTGACCGTAATCAAATTTCTCCACAGTATCTGGAGCAAGTATTTGCAAGCCTGCGAAGAGCAGGCATTGTAAAAGGGATAAAAGGCTCTCAGGGAGGATATCAGTTGAAACTTGCCCCTGAAAAAATAACGGTTGCTTCCATACTCGAGGCTGTGGACGGCAGTTTTTTGATCGAGGATGAAGAAGTCCCGGAAGACAGCCACGGACGCGCCACCGCTGTTACGATTCAGGAACTGGTCATTGATCAGGTGAATCATCATTTGGAGCATATTCTGCAAAGTATCACCCTGGCGGATCTGAGAAAAAACTATTTAGATAATAAAGAGTATGATCAAGATATGTATTATATCTGATTTTAGTTTTAAAACAATATGAGTTGTCAATATTTCCTGGTTACAATCGTAGCCAGGATTTTTTTGCTTCTGTTACACTGACGTTTCGCTCGAAGAGAATGTGAATCGGCTTCGTAAGCAAGTGGATGATTGCATCAGCTTTGCTTCATAAGTATGGCACTTCCGTGAAGATCTACGAGAGGGATGACCATCAGATGGTTTTCGCGGCAGAAAGTGCGAACTGCTTTGCCGGCACCGGTAAATTGGGTACTGTTGTAGTCGTGGATCAAAATAATACCTCCGGGTATGAGACGAGGCCAGAAAGCACAGAGTCCCTGATAAACAGGTTCGTAAAGATCAGGATCCAGGCTGACGAAAGCCAGATCCGGCAGATCAGGAGGAAGCGTCTCTGGGAAATATCCGGGACAGATGATTGCTTGTTCCGGATAGGGAAGATGCGCCAGGACTTTTTCAATACTGGTATCTTTAAAATCCTTTTTGAAAGACGGAGTACAGGCCGTCTGTTTTTTTTCTGTTTCCAGATCTTTATCAGAAAATCCTTGAAAAGTGTCAAAAAGATAAATTGGCCGATCCGGAAATAATCGGTTTATTTCGGCGGCAAATACACCCTGATAGACACCAAGTTCAGCCACAGCTCCGGGCAGGTGGCGTTCGTTAATTTCCCGGGCAAGCAAACGCAGGTGTGCAAGCCTTATATCCATATGATCATGAAGTGGGATGATGCTTTGGATTTTGCCGATATACCCCATATCTGTCAGTTGTCTTTCAATAGAAAGGGCTGCTTCACGATTCAGTACGGCAATCCAGATCAGGTCCGGCGCATAGGTAAGGATTTGTGCGGGAGCGATAACCGGGATATTTTCAATTTGAGTTCCCCATTTGGAAGGGTCGTTATCAACAAAAGCAATAAGAGTAGAGTCGGCGGGAAGCCAGTTTTTAACAGCCTGTCCGCCCTGACCGCAGCCGAATATCAATATTTTCATAAAAGTTCTCCTATCCGGACTGCTTTTTTGACGTTTACGGCAGTCCTTGGCAGTCACACGAAATTATATTATTCTCAAAATAGAATAATATACGACACCCCTATTTCATTGACTGTTTTGTGTAAACCAACTATAATTAAGCTATAAGTTTACAAATTATTATGCGATTTGACCATGGTTGCCACAGGGGTCTTTATCCGGTCCCTGTCCCATCAGACCTTTCAGGCGGCGGGTACCGGTATCGGAGATGAAGACCAGTTCACTGGGTTTTCCGTTGATATCTTCTCCTCTCAGCCGAAGGAAATTGGCATTTTCATAGAATTCGACAGGAAGTTCCCGGCGGTAAGTTTCACCTGTTACTTTGTCAGTGACTTCAAGGGTAATCCAGTCAGCACGAATTTCATTTGGATTCATATCATACCTCCTTTGTTTCATAGGATTATTTTATCAGACAAAGGTGAGTTTGAACAGATAGATAATGTATTTTAAACAGCGCGCTTATAAATAGAAACTGATGATCCATATAATTATAGGAGGAGGTTTTAGGATGATTAAAAAACCATTGATAATTAATGGTGTAGAACGGACACTGGTCGTAGAGGGTACGGAATCATTGGCACAGATACTCCGTGATCGTCTGCTTTTGACCGGTTGTAAAATCGGTTGTGGCGAAGGGCATTGTGGTGCTTGTAATGTAATCATGAATGGAAAAGTGACACGTTCCTGTATCACAAAGATTAGTCGTGTGCCCGATTACGCAAAAATTGAGACAATTGAGGGAATCGGAACTTTGGACAATCTTCATCCTCTGCAGGCTGCCTGGGTGGCACATGGATGTGCACAGTGCGGTTTTTGTTCACCGGGATTTATCATGAGTGCAAAGGTGCTTCTTGAAAACAATCCATCACCGACAAGAGAAGAAGTACGTGATTGGTTCAATAAAAACAGAAATCTTTGTCGTTGTACCGGTTACAAACCTTTGATCGATGCGGTTATGGATGCGGCGAGAGTACTTCGGGGTGAGATATCCAAGGAAGATCTGATGTTTGTTCCGACAGATAATAAGATCCTTGGTACTACTTATGCACGTCCGTCCGGAGTTGCAAAAGTAACAGGAGCCTGGGATTTCGGTGCTGATGAGATCAAGAGTCTTCCGGAAGATACCCTTCAGATTGCGCTGGTACAGGCAGAAGTATCCCATGCACTGATTAAGGGAATCGATACCTCGGAAGCTGAAAAAATGCCTGGTGTTTTCAAAGTAATTACACACAAGGATGTACCGGGCAAGAACAGGATCACCGGACTGATTACGTTCCCGACGAATAAAGGGGATGGCTGGGATCGTCCGATTCTTTGTGATGAGAAAGTTTTCCAGTATGGTGATGCAATTGCCATGGTTTGTGCGGATACGGAAGCTCATGCAAAAGAGGCAGCAAAAGCGGTAAAAGTAGATCTTGAGATACTTCCTGCTTATATGTCCGCACCGGAAGCTATGGCACCTGATGCGATTGAGATACATCCGGGAACACCAAATGTATATTATGAAACAAATTGTATTAAGGGCGAAGAAACCGCTCCGATTATGGAAACCGCTCCAAATGTTGTAGAAATTGATGCTTATTCTTCCCGCCAGCCGCATCTGCCGATTGAACCGGATGTAGCATATGCGTATATTGATGATGAAGGACGTGTAACGATTCATTCTAAATCCATCGGTATTCATCTTCACCACGCAATGATCTGCGCAGGTATTGGTGTGGAACCGGAAAAACTGAGACTGATCCAGCTTCATGCAGGAGGAACATTTGGTTACAAGTTCTCCCCGACAATTGAAGCTTTGGTAGGCGTTGCGACACTGGTAACTCAGCGTCCGGTAGCGTTGAATTTTACCATGTATCAGATGATTACTTATACAGGAAAAAGAAGTCCTGGATTTATGCATATTAAACTTGCTGCTGATGAAAAGGGTAAACTCCTTGCTTTGGAAGGGGATAACCTGATTGACCATGGTCCATATTCAGAGTTTGGTGATTTGCTGACACTTCGTCTGAGCCAGTTTGTAGGAGCTGGTGTAGATATACCGAATATCCGCAACAAATCAAGAACAGTATGTACCAATCATGCGTATGGTGCTGCATTCCGTGGATATGGTGCTCCTCAGTCCTTCATGGGCGGTGATATTGCTTTGGATGTGATGGCAGATAAAATGGGAATTGATCCGTTTGAATTCCGTGCGATGAATTGTTATAAAGAGTCTGCAGAATCTACGACTCCAAACGGATGCAAGCCGGATGTTTATTGTCTGGAAGATCTTTATGATCTGGCACGTCCGTATTATCATAAGAATAAAGCGTATGCAGAACAATTGAACGCAGAAAAAGGCGAGAACGGCAAGTACAAATATGGTGTCGGGGTATCTCTCGGTGTGTATGGATGCGGTCTGGATGGTGTGGATTCTTCCGAAGCATGGGCAGAACTGAATCCGGATAATACGGTAACGATTTACAATTCCTGGGAAGATCATGGACAGGGAGCTGATATCGGTACATTAACTCACGCACATGAAACTCTCCGTCAGGCAGGTTTCAAACCGGAACAGATTAAACTGGTTATGAATGACACGGGTCTTACTCCGAATTCCGGTCCGGCAGGTGGATCACGTTCCAACGTTATGTCCGGCAATGCAACCCGTGTTGCATGTGAGATGCTTTTGAATGCCATGAGAAAACCAAACGGCGGATTCCGTAATTACGCTGAGATGGTAGAGGAAAAAATTCCTCTGAAGTATGAAGGAAAATGGGTGGCAACTGCATGTACGGATTGTGATATGGAGACAGCCCAGGGCAATCCATTCTCAGTATATATGTACTGTATCAATCTTCCGGTTGTCCGCGTTGAGATGGCAACAGGAAAGGTGAAAGTGATTAAGTTTACTATGGTTTCAGATTTTGGAACCATTATCAATAAGTCTGTTGTTGATGGTCAGGTGATGGGAGCAATTGCACAGGGTATCGGTCTGGCACTGACAGAAGATTTTGAAGATCTGAAGAAACACACAACTTTGCAGAAATGTGGTATTTCTTATCCGAATGACGTACCGGATGACATCGAACTGGTTTACCAGGAGAATCATCCTCGTCCACTTGGACCGTATGGCGCTGCAGGCTGCGGTGAAGGTCCATTGGCAGCTCCACATCCTGCGATTCTGAATGCAATCTTCAATGCAACAGGAGCGCGTGTAACAAGAATACCGGCACTTCCGGAAGTTGTAAAAGCTGCTATTGATGCGCTGTAAAATGTAGTAATTGAAAAGGGCAAACAATATGTTTGCCTTTTTCTTTACCAACATTTATTCTCGAGATGGATAATTGGGAGGATGGTGTATGGAGAAAGAAAGCACTTTTGTAGGAAAACATTATCTGATGAAACAGGCCTTTGATCAAGAAGAGCTTCACCGGAGAGAAGCAGTTTGCACCAGAGATGAGTTGCCTCAGTGTTCGGCAAGCTGTCCGCTGCATCTGGATATGCGCGCTGTCTGTGCCTTTGTGGCAAAAGGGAATTTTTCCAAAGGAGCAAACCTCATTCGCCAGACAACGCCCTTTCTGCATTTACTGTCTGGTAATTGCCATGGGGAATGTCAGAAAAAATGTATTCTGGCAGAATGCGGTGACGGTATTTCCGTACGGTCCATAGAAAAAGCCTGTGCACTGTATGGTGGGTCCGGGGCTGTGAATCGCTTTATGATACCGAAAAAGAATAAAAAGGCAGCCGTAGCAGGAGATGATTTGTTTGCGTTAGCCTGTTTGTGGGAGCTGGGGAAAAAAGGATATGAAGTACAATGGTATACCCGCTGCGCTTCTTTACAAGAACCGCTTATTGCCTGGAATCTGACACAGGAGGAGGCTTCTTCGGATTTGACAGCGCTGACCGGCTTTCGGATTTCTTTGAAAAAGCAGGAGAGTATTTCAGAAGAGTCCATAATGGAATGGGCGAAATCTGTGGATGTTGTCTGTATCTCACCTGAATTGGATATCAGGCATTTTCCGACAAATGGGTTTACAGAGAAATCGCAGAAGAAAGCTGCGTGGATTCTGGCTGAGGCTAAGCGGGTTTCTCTCAGGGCAGACCGTTTTTTACAGGGAGTGTCAGCGGACGATGTGAAAGAGCCGGAAACATATGAGAGTCGGCTCTTTGTGACGAAAGATAGGGTAAAAGGTTCGAAAGCACAGGCTGATATCGAACATATCAATAAAGACAGTGCCATGGCGGAAGCAGCCCGATGTATTCAGTGTCAATGCCTGGAATGTATCAAAGGCTGTGCGTATTTGCAGCATTATAAACGAAATCCAAAGGCGGCTATCAGGGAAATCTACAACAATCTTTCGATTGTAATGGGAAATCATATGGCAAATGGTATGATTAATGCCTGCGATCAGTGTGGTCAGTGCAAAGCTGCCTGCCCCAATGGGTTTGATTATCCGGATGTCTGCCAGATTGCCAGACACATTATGGTAGAAACGAAGAAAATGCCTCCTTCCACTCACGAGTTTGCTCTGTTGGATCAGCAGTTTTCAAACGGAGAAGCTTTTCTGGCAAAAGCTCAGCCGGGATTCACCTCTTGCCAGTATCTGTTTTTCCCAGGATGTCAGGCAACAGCAGTTTCACCGGATACGGTGGAGGCAGCTTATCGGGATTTGTGTGGAAGACTGGAAGGAGGTGTGGGACTGATTCTAGGCTGCTGCGGAGCAATTTCCAAATGGGCGGCCAGAGAAGATATATTTGCAGAGACCTTGGGACGGTTCCTTAAAGTCTGGCAGGAATTTGGAAAGCCGGTAGTGATATGTGCCTGTCCAACCTGTAAAAAAATATTGGATGAGCATACGGAGGTTTTGACGGTCGGAATCTGGAATATTCTGATGGAGCTGGGTGTGAACAAGGTGACAGATCAGGTAGTGGCCGTCCATGATGCCTGCGGAGCCAGAGGAGATGGTGATATGCAAAGTCAGATTCGGGAATTTGTGCAGGCTTTGGGATGTCAGGTAGAAGAGATGCCTTTGACGGGAGATATTTCTCCCTGCTGCGGATTTGGAGGACTGGTACGTTATGCCAATCCGGAGGTTTCTGGAAAGAAAGCAGAACTTGCAGTCAGACGGACAGAACACAAAATATTGACCTATTGTATGGCTTGTCGGGATCAATTTTCCAGGGCGGGCGCAGATACCTGTCATATTCTGGAGTTGACATATGGCATAGAACCGGGACAGGTACCGGATATTTCAGGAAGACGAGCCAATCGGCTGAGACTGAGAGAACGGTTGTTAAAGGATATATGGAAGGAAGAAACTCAAATGGATACAAAACTGCCCATTATATACGGTGAGGGCGTGGAGGAGCTTATGGATGACCGCATGATTCTGAAAAGTGATGTGGAAGCAGTTTTGAAAGCATACAAAGAATCAGGAGAAGCGGTGGAAGATCAGGAAAAAGGATGGCTGATTACTAACTGCAGGATAGGAAATGTGACATTCTGGGTGAAGTTTACACAGACAGAAGAAGCTTTTATGGTCCACGGGGCCTACAGCCATCGTATGACTGTGGAGTAGGAGGCAGCTATGGCTGAGAAAAATTATTATACCATTGATCCTATGGGAAAATTAAAATGTAATAAATGCCAGATTCCGCTGGTGAAAGGAAAAGCGACTTTCGGATATCTGGGAAATGCATTTCCCGTGGAACTACCGGTCTGCCCTAAGTGCGGATTTATCTATGTACCGGAAGAGTTGGCTTTAGGAAAGGTTTTGACTGTTGAACGCAGCCTGGAGGACAAATGATCGGCGCTCATCCCGGAGGGATAGCCCTTACAGAGCGTTTACTGTCTTTGGCAGGCGTGAAACCACCCGGGGCGATACTGGATCTGGGAGCCGGGAGTGGGAAATCGGTGCGATATTTACAAAAACTGGGATTCAACGCAGTGGGAATTGACCTGGAACCGAAAGGAGAAGGGGTTGAACAGCAGAATATGGAAGAGCTTACTTTTTCGGCAGACACCTTTGAATATTGTATATCTGAATGTAGTATTTCATGCAGTTATGACGGCAGCAAGGCATTGGAAGAGGCGTATCGGGTGCTGAAACCGGGAGGAAGCTTTCTGATATCCGATGTTTTTTTCGGGCAAGAGGATGCCCCGCATTTATCCATGAAAGAGCCATTGACATGGAAATGCTGGGAAAAAGCATTTGTCGGGGTGGGATTTCAGATTTGTGCCTTGATAGATGAGACATGCCTCTGGCGTGAGTTTTTTCTGGAAAGTCTGTGGAATGGTAATGCAGATGATAACTGCGTTGATTTTTATATAGAAGCAGGCAGGGCAAAATGCGGGTATTTTCTGGCGTGGCTTAGGAAAGGAGCAGAGAATGGATTTATTTGACCGGATGTTGGAATTATCAAATCAGGGATTTTACTGTGCCCAGATTCTTATGATCCTGGCACTGGAATTGGAAGGAAAAGAAAATCCGGATATGATCCGGGCTATGAGCGGGTTAAACGGAGGACTGGGATTTACCGGGCAGACATGTGGTGCTCTGACAGGCGGATGCTGTTTTCTGGGGTATTTTATGGGAAAAGGGGAAGCAGAGGAGATGGAGGATCCCAATTCTTCAGCAGTCATCGGACAGTTTGTAGAATGGTTTGAAGAAAATATTGGAAAAATGTACGGAGGCTGCAGCTGTCAGAATATTCTTGAGGGAAATCCAATGAATAAAATACAGCGTTGTCCGCAGATTGTGGAAGAAGTTTTTAGAAAATGTATTGATCTTTTGCAGAAAAATGGAGTATCAGTATGAAATTTGCGGGGGTTATCACTGCAGCGGGTCTTTCCAGCAGGATGGATGGATTTAAGCCGTTGATGGAAATAAATGGATTTCCTATGATAGGAATGACGGTTCAGAGTATGAAAAATGCCGGGATTCAGGACATTACTGTGGTGACGGGATATCGCGCGAAGGAAATGGAGAAGGTGATTGCTCCTATGAAAGTTCGGATTGTGGAAAACCATGATTACAGGAATACAGATATGCTGGCTTCAATTAAAATAGGGTTAGCTGAGACTGATACTGCAGATGGAGTATTTATTCTGCCTGGAGATATCCCGCTGACAGCTCCTGATAGTTTCGGCAAGATGATGGAAAAGATTTCTCTGGTTTCCCCGGAAATCTGTGCCTTGCTTCCCACTACCGCAGGGAGACAGGTACATCCGCCTTTTTTGTTTCCGGAAGGAAAGAAACAGGTGCTGGAGTATCAGGGCTCTGGAGGGATGAAAGGAATCTGGGAAAGTATGCAGACTGCTGAAGTGGCGATTGAAGACGAAGGTGCTCAAAAGGATGCGGATGTCCGGAAGGATTTTGATTGGATGCAAAATTATGCCAAAGTACATAAAGGGATTTCAAAAAAACTGTGTGAGGAATTTTATCGAGAGGTATCTTTGCCTCAGCATATTCAGGCACATTGCAGGGCAGTGGGTAATCTGGCAGGATGGATGGCGGAAACATTGACTGCCCATGGGGCATTTCTGGATGTGGAGCTTTGTAGAAGCGGTGGATGGCTTCATGATCTGTTCCGGCTGAAACCTAACCACGAAGAGAAGGCAGGGGTGTTTTTGCGGGACAGAGGCTATTTGGCACTGGCGAAAGTAGTGGAAGACCACAGAGGATTTGAGAAAGAACCTGTGACAGTATGTCAGGAATCTGTGATTGTCTGTCTGGCAGATAAATTGATTCAGGAAACAGAAAGAGTGTCGATAGAGAGAAGGTATCAAAAGGCATTGGGGCAGGATGTGGTAAAGGAACGGATTTTAAGGGATATAAGGATCTGCCGCAGGTTGGCAGAAGAATTTGAGGTGATCACGGGTGAACGACTGTATTCGGAAAATATATCTGAATAATGCGGCTACTTCTTGGCCAAAACCGTCCTGTGTGGCGGAGGCGATGGCAAAAGCTGTCTGCCGGATGCCGGGAGCAGCCAACAGGGGAGGGATCCAGGATTTCGATGTGTTTGATGCAGTGCGAAAAGAATTGGCTGAGTGTATGGGAATATCTGGACCGGAGCAGATTGCTTTGGGATGCAATTCCACCTGGGGACTCAATCAGGCAATCTTCGGATTCCCTCTGAAAGCCGGAGATGTGGTTCTCACTACAAAAGCAGAGCATAATGCCGTTTTGCGGCCCCTGTATCGTTTGGAGAAACAGGGGATAAAAGTTGTATTTCTGGATGTGGACAAAACCGGAAGAGTGCGTGAGGAAGACTGGGATCAGGCTTTAAAAAAATGGAAACCAAAGCTATGTATTCTGATTCATGCATCCAATGTGACCGGAGCGGTGAATGATGTTCCTGTACTGACTGCATTGGCAAAGAAAAATCATGCGGCGATGCTTTTGGATATATCCCAGACTCTGGGATGGATTCCGGTAAAACTGGAAGAATGGGGCGTAGATATGGCTGCTTTTACAGGACATAAGTATCTTCTGGGACCACAGGGGACAGGAGGATTGTATGTAAGGGCAGGACTTTCACTGAAGCCTTATTTGTTGGGAGGAACGGGAGTCCAGAGCGATAGAAAAGAAATGCCGGAGGAGATGCCTTTGCATCTGGAAGCGGGAACGGGAAATGAACCCTCTTATTATGGATTATTGACGGCTCTTAGATGGACCAGGGAGCATCCTCTTGAACGGGAAAAGACGGATGATCTGGTACGGTATCTGAAGGAAGGGCTTGAGAAGTTGGGATGTTATGTCATTGCACCGGAAGGAACAGTTACCCCGGTGGTTTCCTTTGTTGTTCCGGGACAGACATCTTCTGAAGTGGGAGATATTCTCACAGGAAGTTATGATATTATCTGCCGGACAGGGCTGCATTGTGCACCGGATATTATGCCGGATCTGGGTATACAGGGAGGAACCGTACGCCTGAGTTTATCCAGATTTACCACGAAAGAAGAGGTGGATCAGGTACTGGCGGCAGTGGAAGATATTGTGGAGAGTTAAAATATGGAATTTTGTTGTAAAAAAGTAGATAACTGCTTTGCGGATGCCAGAACCTATGAATATGAGCTTCCTGTGACGGGAGAAGAGCTGGTCTCCATGCTGGTGGGATATGAGATCCGTGAAAATCACAGATTCCGCAGACCGGTATTTTCGGCAAAAAAGGGAGCAATGGAAGTGAAAGGAATTTTGGCTTCCCATGTGATAAAAGTGAATTACACAGCAGGGAACTGGGAAGAAGAAAAAAGAGAAATGGAGCAGTGGATAAGAGACACAGAGATATGTGAGATAGGAAAAACCGAAAGTGTCTGCCCGGAATGTCTGAAAGTGATATCTGCAAAGAAAGTGGTGCGAAGGGACGGAATTTATCTTGTGAAAGAATGTCCGGAGCACGGAAGATTCGAAGCGCTAATCTGGGAAGGTGATGTAAAAGGTTATGAAGCCTGGGGAAACAGGATTCAGCCGGCGGACAGGATATCCCAGGCGAAACCGGCGGATCAGGGATGTCCCTACGACTGTGGTCTTTGTGAAAGTCATGAACGTAGAGGATGCTGTGTGCTTTTGGAAGTGACCAGCCGCTGTAATATGCATTGTCCGGTATGCTTCGCCGGTGCCGGAGAACAAAAAGGAGAGGATGTATCACTTCAAAAGCTGGAGCAGCAGATGGAATATCTGATGTCTCACGGAGGTCCGTTCAATCTCCAGCTCTCTGGCGGAGAACCTACAGTGAGAGAGGATCTGGAGGATATCATCCGTTTGGGAAGACAGAAGGGATTTTCCTTTTTTCAGTTAAATACCAATGGGATTCGTCTGGCAAAGGAGCCGGATTATGCAATGAAATTAAAAAAGGCGGGTCTTTCCTGTGTTTTTCTGCAGTTTGACGGATTAAAAGAAGAAGTCTACGAGATTCTACGGGGAAGAAAGCTGCTGGAAATAAAGAAAGCGGCTATTGATGCCTGTGAACAGGCGGGGCTGGGTGTGATACTGGTTCCGGTGATTGCTCCGGGGGTCAATGAAGATCAGGTGGGTGAAATTCTCGCTTATGCGAAAAGCAGGATGCCTGCGGTGAGAGGCGTGCATTTTCAGCCCATCAGTTATTTTGGACGATTTCCGGAGAAACCGGGGAGTTATCGGATGACCATACCGAAAATGCTGTCTCTAATGGAAGAACAGACGGGCGGTGTCGTGCGCGGGGAACATTTTACCGGAGGAAATGCCACAAATCCGTACTGTACCTTCCAGGCAAATTATCTGCGGCAGAAGGACGGAAGTATGAAACCGTTGCTTCACGGGGCAGCCAGGGCAACGGCCACATCAAAACAGGCGCAGGAATTCGTCTCGCGCCAGTGGAGTGGAGTCAAGAATAATTGCTCCTGTGAAGAAACAGAAGAAGCAGGCTGCTGCCGGAAAGAGACGGAGTCAGTGGAGAAAAGCTGTTGCTGCGGAGAGAGTACATCTCAGATGCAGTTGGATACATCATCTCTCGATGAATTCCTGGAGAATGTTCATAACAACACGTTTGCCGTTTCGGGTATGCTGTTTCAGGATGCTTATAACCTGGATCTTGAACGACTTCGAAGATGTTACATACTGGAAACAGACAGCCGATACGGAATGGTGCCCTTTTGTGCATACAATCTGACCGGTTCCGGAGGAAAGACACTATATCGATGAAAATAGCAAAACTGGATCTGTGGGTGAGGGAGAAAGAAGACGTAACTTCCCTTACCAGAAGAGAAATTGAAAGAATACAACTGGAAAAATTAAATCAATTGCTTCGAAGAGAAAGAGCAAGATGCGGATTTTATAAAAATTTACCGGATAAACTGGAATCATTAAACCAGCTTTCGCAATTACCATTTACTACAGAAGAAGATTTAAAGGAGCATGGAAACCGTATGCTTTTACTGAGCCAGTCACAGGTAGACAGGGTTCGGACAGAAGAAACATCCGGTACTACGGGGCTGGCCAAACGCCTCTTTTATTCTGAGAAAGATAATGAGCGAACCATATCTTTTTTTGCTGCCGGTTTGTCTGAACTGGTATATCCGGGCGAGAAAACCATGATCTGTATGCCTTTTTCCGGTTATCATGGATTGGGAGAACTGATTGCGGAGGCTGTTATCCGTCTGGGAGCCGTACCCATATCGGCAGGAATCGGAAAAAAATACAGTGAACTACTGGATATTCTGGAGGAGCAACGACCGGAAACCTTTATAGGGATGCCGGTTCCTTTGCTGTCTCTTTTGCGGCTGCACCCCAAAGGGAGTTTGCAGCGTGCCTTATTAAGTGCCGATGCTTGCCCGGATGCGGTCATGGCGGGCATTGAGAGTATTCTTAAGACAAAACTGTATCCCCATTATGGTTCCAGGGAGTTGGGGTTGGGCGGTGCAGTGACTTGTCCGGCTTTTAAGGGGATGCATCTTCGGGAAAATGATGTGATTCCTGAAATCATCGGAAAAGAAGGACAAACCCTTCCGAATGGTGAATGGGGAGAACTGGTGATAACAACCATACAGGCAGATGCCATGCCGCTGATTCGCTATCGTACGGGAGATTATACTCGTATTTTAAGGCAGAAATGTCCCTGTGGAAGTGAACTGTGCAGATTGGACAGGATAAGCCGGATAGGAAGGAAACCTTCAATGGAAGAGTTGGACGATCTTTTTTTGAAATTTCCGGAAGTGATTGATTATCGTGCGGCATGGAGTCCGGATAAAAAAACACTGGAAATCGACGGCTATTTGTTGGATAAATGTAAAGCATTGCCATCAGAATGGCAGGGTCATCGGATCTGTTATCACTGGCGCTCTGTCCGTGGAACAGATATGCCGTGTTATGCGGCAAAACGCAGGATTATGGAACAGAGGTGAAGGCGGCATGAATGATTTTTATTATATTACCAGAGTGAGAATCAAACGAAAAGACGATAAGGGGAATGAATATTTTGGGCGTGGGGTGGCAGACTTGCTTCATGGAGTGGAAAAGTATCAATCCCTGAATCTGGCGGCGCAGGATATGGGGATGGCCTACAGCAAAGCATGGAGGATCGTGCGTCAGGCGGAAGAGGCTTTGGGAATTGTTCTGCTGTATCGGATGAGAAAAAATGGTTCCAGACTTACAGAAGAAGGAAAAAAGCTGCTGAATATTTATGAGGAGGCTGAAGAGGCCGCATGGAAGGCTGTAAATGAAGTGATGGAGAAGTATTACGGGAGAACAGATTATGAAAGAATGGGAGAAAGCCCTGAGTCAGAGCAATAGCGTATTTGTTACGGATTTTGACGGAACGTTGACCACTTCAGGAAGTTCTATGCATGCAGCAGCCCGGATTTTGGGATCCGAAGCTGAGTTTAGCCGTATGCGAGATGCTCTGTATCAACAATATGGTAAGAAAGTTCTTAAAATGATGAAGGAAGAGTCAGAGAATGGGCAGAGGAGAAGCAGCTTGCAGGATTTAGCTCAAATCTGGTGGGAGAAGCAAATGGAACTTTATGTAAAAAAAGAAATCAAGAAAGATATTCTATATTCGGCAGCAGGAATGTTGCCAGCAAGAGTAGAGGGCCTGGAAATCCTTCGATTTTGTTTGGAAGAAGAAATTCCTGTTTGGATTGTATCAGCGGGAATCAAAAATGTTATAGAATTCTGGCTGGAAAGGCATGAATTCCGGGAAAACAGAATTCAGATATTGGCAAATCAGATTTATTATGAAAATGAAAAACCGGTAGGACATTCACCGGTTGTTACAATATGCAATAAAGCACAACGTTTTTTCGAAAGTGCAGGGGCATTGGAAGGAAAAAAACTGGTGCAGCTTGGCAACAGACAGGAAGACATTGGATGGAAGAGAGAGAATACAGAGGAATTTTTGATTGGAGAAGAAGGATGTATTCTAAAAGTTTAAATAATTTAATAAAACATGATAATGTCCTTGAAATTGCGTTGAATGATTGAAAAAAACTGAAAATTTTGATACAATGTATATATCATTTCCGAGAATAAATGTGTGATTAAGTATCTATGATGCTGTTTTTTGGAGAACAAAGCGTGTAAATCCACGTTTTGGATAGATTTTTCTGAATAAGAAAGGAGAAGAATATGAAAAAAAGAATGGTATCAGTATTGCTCACATGTGTGATGGTATTGGGGATGGCCGCATGCGGCGCCAATGACACATCTGCCACATCAAAGGAGGAAAACCAGGAAACAGAGGCTGCAGAAGCAGACGGAGAACAGGAGTCTGAGACGAAAGAAGAAGCAGCGGAAGAACCAGCACAGGAAGAAGCAACTGAACAGGTGGAAGTAACAGTATTTGCTGCTGCGTCTATGACGGAGACACTTACGGAGATCAGCGAACTGTATAAAAAGGAATGTCCGAATGTCAATCTGACTTTTAATTTTGATTCTTCCGGTACCTTGAAAACACAGATTCAGGAGGGTGCTGCCTGTGATCTGTTTATTTCTGCCGGACAAAAACAGATGGATCAGATGGATAGTTCCGCAGATCCGGAGGTGAATACGGAAGGATTGGACCTTGTACAGGAAGATACCAGAATCGATATTCTGGAGAATAAAGTTACTCTGTGTGTAAGTGAAGAAAATAAGGCGGGACTTATCAGCTTTGATGATCTGGCAGCAGCCCTGAAAGAGGGAAGCATTTTGATGGCGATGGGCAACAGTGATGTACCGGTTGGGCAGTATACCCAGAAAATTCTGGCTTATTACGAGCTCAGTGAAGAGGAATTGGCGACAAATGGAGTGATTTCTTATGGCACCAATGTAAAAGAAGTAACAACACAGATCTCAGAAGGAAGCGTGGACTGTGGTGTGATTTATTGTACGGATGCATATTCCGCAGGATTGGAAGTAGTGGATTCTGCCACTGCTGAGATGTGCGGGCAGGTAATCTATCCTGCGGCTGTATTGAAGAACAGCGAACATCCGGAGGAAGCAAAAGCGTTTCTTGATTTTCTTCAGACAGATGCCTGCATGGAAGTGTTTGAAGCAGTAGGATTTTCGCGGGTTCAGTAGAAGAAAGATATGACTATGAGGATAAAGTTCTGAATAGTTACCGAAAGTTTATGAATTAGATAACGGGTGGTTCAGGCAGTGCAAATCTGCACTGCCTGAATTCATAACAGGAGGTGCGGATATGGATTGGTATCCTCTCTGGAATTCTCTCAGAATCGCGGCACTCAGTTGTATTATTGTATTTTTTGTTGGTATTTTTGCCGCTTATTATGTAGCAAAGCTGCCTCGGCTGCTGAAAGGTATTTTGGATGTGTTATTTACCCTGCCTATGGTTTTGCCGCCTACGGTTTGTGGGTATTTTTTGCTGATATTGCTTGGCCCCAAGAGACCGTTAGGTATTTTTCTGGCACGATTTGGTATCCAGTTTGCTATGACCTGGTATGGTGGTATTGCGGCGTCTTCTATCGTTGCCTTTCCCCTCATGTATCGGACAGCTAGAGGAGCTTTTGAAAGCTTTGACTCCACATTGGCTTATTCAGGCCAGACGCTGGGGCTTTCCAATACCTATATTTTCTGGAGGATCCGTATGCCGGTCTGCAGACAGGGGATTCTTGCGGGATTGGTACTTGCATTTGCAAGGGCACTTGGTGAATACGGCGCTACAAGCATGTTAAGTGGGTATGTACCGGGAAGAACTGCTACTATATCAACTACGGTCTACCAGCTGTGGAGAACAAATAATGAGGTGGAAGCTTTCAGGTGGGTGATGATAAATATTGCAATTTCGGCGGTGATTTTGCTGATTGTTAATATGCTGGAACGTAAAAACAAAAAGGCGGGTGGAGTATGAGTCTTTCTGTTCATATTAAGAAAAAACTGGGTGATTTTCAGTTATGTATTGACTTGGAACATTCCGGAGGAATCACAGGAATTCTCGGTGCCTCAGGATGCGGAAAAAGCATAACTTTAAAAAGTATAGCGGGTATCGTAAAGCCGGATGAAGGGCAGATCGTTCTGAATGGACGGGTGCTGTTTGACAGTGAAAAAAGAATTAATTTGAAGCCGCAGGAGCGGGGAGTGGGGTATCTTTTTCAAAATTATGCATTGTTTCCCAATATGACTGTAGAACAGAATGTGCTCTGTGGTCTAAAAAGGGAGAAAAACAGACAGGTGCGCTGCAGAAAAATGGAAGAAGCGGTAGAGATGATGGGGCTTTCAGAGTATAGGAAACTATATCCGCATCAATTGAGTGGCGGTCAGCAACAACGAACAGCTCTCGCAAGGATGCTGGTAAGCGAACCGGAACTCCTGCTTTTGGATGAGCCGTTCAGTGCTCTGGATTCTTATCTCCGGGAACAGATGCAGACACAGATAAGGGAAATACTGGAAAAATATGGCAAAGATGTGCTGCTTGTCAGTCACAGCAGAGATGAAGTGTATTATCTCTGCAGCCAACTGGCAGTTATGGGGCGGGGAAGAATTATGAACATAGGAAATACAAAGGCAGTGTTTGCCGACCCGCAAAGCCGTACGGCTGCGATTTTGACCGGATGCAAAAATATCGCTGATGCCAGAAAAATCAGTGAATACGAAGTGGAAGTTCCTGACTGGGGAATCCGACTGAAAACAAAAAAACCGGTGGACGATTCGATCTGTGCGATCGGAATCCGTGCTCACTATTTTAACCCGAAAACAAATGAAAATCTGTTTCCGGTGGTTTGTTTGGGAGAGAGGGATGAACCTTTCGAAGCCAGGATTCTGTTTCGCTATGTGAATCAACGCGAGGGAACCCCGGACATTTGGTGGAGAATTCCCAAAGACCGGAATCCGCAGCAGATGCCGGAAAAGCTCGGTATTGCACCTCAAAATGTGTTGCTGCTGTATCCGGAATAGAAAATTATTGTGATTGTAAGAGACGACGTTGGGAATAACTACAGGGAATAAAATAATATTAAAAAGATGGGAAGGAAGGATAAGTTATGAAATTGATTCGAACAGAAGATGCTGTAGGTCAGGTACTGTGTCACGATATCACACAGATTATCAAAGATGTGACAAAAGGGGCTCGTTTTCGAAAAGGTCATATTGTGACGGAAGAGGATATACCTGTACTGCTGAGTCTGGGAAAAGAACATCTTTATGTCTGGGAGAAAGATGATACGGTGTATCATGAAAATGAGGCAGCTCAGATTTTGTGCGATGTCAGTATCAATGAACATATGATTCCTTCTGAAGTAAAAGAAGGAAAAATTGAACTCAGTGCAGCATGTGACGGATTGTTCCGCATTGATGTGGAGCGTCTGAATGAAATAAATGACATTGACCAGGTTATGATTGCATCAAGGCATACAAATTCTCCGGTGCACAAAGGAGATAAGCTTTTGGGAACAAGGGTGATTCCGCTGGTGATTAAAAAAGAAAAAATGAAGCTGGTCAAAGAGATAGCAGGAGAAAAACCATTGTGTGAGCTTCTTCCTTATCAGATAAAAAAGGCAGGCATCATTACCACTGGAAATGAAGTGTATTACGGAAGAATAAAAGATACATTTACACCGGTAGTTGTAAAAAAACTGGAAGAATACGGTATTCGAACGGAAGAACACAGGATTATCAATGATGACAAAGCAAAAATTACAGCTGCGATTCTTGAGTTAAAAGAAAAAGGCTGTGAACTGATCATCACCACAGGGGGAATGAGTGTTGACCCGGATGACCAGACACCGGGGGCAATCAAGGAAAGCGGTGCCAGGGTAGTTTCTTACGGCGCACCGGTACTTCCGGGAGCTATGTTCTGTCTGGCATATTTTGAGGATGGAACAGCTGTCATGGGACTGCCGGGCTGTGTTATGTATGCGAAAACTACGATTTTTGATCTGATACTTCCAAGAGTGGCGGCAAAAGTTCCGGTGACACGTAGAGATATTACCGGTCTTGGACATGGAGGTCTGTGTCTGGGTTGCGCACAGTGCCATTATCCGGCCTGCAGCTTTGGTAAAATTTGAGAAAAGACGACAAAAGGGAAAGGCCAGGTGTTTTTATGACCGGTGAATGGAATCATTTTGATAAATCCGGAAATGCTGTCATGGTAGATGTGTCCGGTAAAGAGGTTACGGTTCGTACCGCTTCTGCCACAGGAGCCATACGGGTAAATGAGGAAATTATGGACGCAGTTGTCTATGGAAATGTAAAAAAAGGAGATGTGCTGGGGGTAGCCAGAGTGGCTGGTATTATGGCTGCCAAGCAGACCTGGTCTTTGATTCCTATGTGTCATCCTTTATGTATCCGAAAGTGTACAATTGATTTTGAAACAGACGTTGAAAAATCAGAGATACGGGTGATATCTACCGTAAAAGTTGAGGAGAAGACAGGGGTGGAGATGGAAGCATTGACAGCCGCTTCTGTAGCTCTGCTGACTATTTACGATATGTGCAAAGCAATTGATAAGAGGATGGAGATTACAGGTATCCATCTGCTGACAAAAACCGGAGGAAAAAGCGGGGATTTTCAATATGATTGACGGGCATGGAAGAAATATAGATTATATCAGGATTTCTGTAACGGATCGTTGTAATCTGCGATGTACTTATTGTATGCCGGAAGAAGGCATTCCTGTTGTGAATCACCAGGAGATTTTAAGTTATGATGAGATCACCAAACTGGCGGAAATATTTGCCGACATTGGTATCAGGAAAATAAAACTGACGGGAGGAGAGCCTTTGGTACGAAAAGGGCTTCCGAATCTGGTGAAACAGTTGAAAAGTATTCCGGGAGTAGAACAGGTGACATTGACAACCAATGGCATTATGCTGGAAGAAATGTTGGAAGAACTGGCTTTTTCAGGACTGGACGGAATTAATCTGAGCCTGGATACTCTGAATCCTACGGTTTTTGAGCAGATTACCCGAAAACAGGAGTTTTCAAAGGTCATGAAAGGGTTGAAGAAAGCTCTTGCTTATCCGGAAATTCCATTGAAAATTAACTGTGTACCGTTGGGACTGCCGGGGCAGGATGTATATGAGCTGGCTGAGCTGGCAAAAAAATACAGGATCCATGTACGGTATATTGAGATGATGCCGATCGGACTTGGGAAACAGTTTAAACCACAGTTTGAGGATGAAATACTGGCTGTATTGGAACAACGTTACGGAAAGTACGAAAAATATGAGGGGAAGCTTGGAAACGGTCCGGGACATTATTATACTTTCCCCGGATTTATAGGGAAAATAGGTTTTATCAGCGCAATCAGCCATAAATTCTGTAATCGCTGCAATAGAGTGAGACTGACATCCCAGGGTTTTTTAAAGACTTGTCTGCAGTATGAAACTGGGATCGATCTTAAAAAGATGCTGCGTCAGGGAGCTGGAAAAGAAGAACTTCGTATGGCAATAGAAGAGGCTATCGAGCGGAAACAGACAGGTCATCAGTTTGGAGAAAGTTCGGATGGAAATGGTGAAACACATATGATGTCACAGATTGGAGGATGAGTATTATGAACAGAAGAGTTGCGATTATTGTATCCAGCGACAGTGGATATAGAGGAGAACGGGAAGACTTGAGCGGACCGGAGATTCGGCGTATCGTGGAGGAGAATGGTTATCAGGTGATTTCCACCGTTATTTTGCCGGATGAGCAGAAAGCTTTAAGCGAAGAGATGAAACGGATTGCGGATGAGAATCAGGCGGATTTGATTCTAACAACCGGTGGAACCGGATTTTCTCCCAGAGATTGTATGCCGGAGGCAACTTTTGCGGTTGTAGAGAGGATAGTGCCGGGGATTCCGGAGGCTATGCGGGCCTTTAGTATGCAGTTTACAAAACGGTCTATGCTGAGCAGAAGTGCGGCAGGAATACGAAAAAAGACGTTGATCATTAATCTTCCGGGCAGTCCGAAAGCAGTAAGGGAGTGTCTGGAATATATCATCAGTGAATTGGCCCATGGGCTGGATATTTTGACAGGGGAGGCATCCAATTGTGCCAGAAAGTGAGACAAATCTCTTGTATATTTTTTTATAAATGAATAGTTATGCGGGCTTAACCAACTCTATCTTTTTCCCGTCGATAAAGGACGGGTTTGGGGATAGAGCTGGTTTTTTTGTTTTTTGGGGGAAATATGCGAATAAAAAAAGTGATTAATAATAATATTCTCTGCGCAATAGATGAAAAAGGGAATGAATTGATTGTCACGGGAAAAGGGATTGGAATTAAACGTTTTACAGGAGAACTGATCGATCAGGCAAGGATTGAAAAGATTTACCGTATGGAGGGAAAAGCGGATCATATCAGGTTGGCAGATACTGTCTGAAAAAAATAGAGGAAAGATGCCGGATTCAATTGAATCCGGATGAGGCCACATTTATTGCTTTACATATAGTAAATGCGGAAATGAATACAAATATGAGCCAGATGTATGATATTACAAAAATTCTGGATGGTTGTATACAGATTGCCGGGGAATACTATCAGAAGAAATGGAAGGAAGAAGAAAAGGTCTATATGACCATCCATCTTAAATGTCTCAACAGGTATAGGGAATCATAAGAGTTGAAATCCTGTAAATAGTCCGGACAATCAGGATTTTAATAAATGAAAGGAGAAAAAGAATGAAAGAAAAGAAGAGTGGTCAGATTTTTGCTGCGGCCCAGCAGATTGGTAAATCACTGTTTCTTCCGATCGCTGTGCTGCCGTTCGCCGGAATTCTGCTTGGAATCGGAAGTTCGTTTACCAATGAAACGACAATTGCTACCTACGGATTGTCAAATATCCTGCATCAGGGAACTCCATTGTATGGTTTTATGCTGATGCTGGCAAATGCAGGGAATGCTATTTTTGGCAATCTTGCATTGATTTTTGCCCTTGCTGTTGCTATGGGTATGGCAAAGAAGGAAAAAGGTGTTGCAGTTATGTCTTCAGCTATTTTCTATATTGTTATGCTGATGACAATCAACACACTACTGGTTTTGGATGGTTCCATTGTGGATGGTGTGGTATCGGCAAATGTGAAAGAGGGAGCCATCACTTCCATGCTGGGAATCCAGACTTTGCAGATGGGTGTTTTTGGCGGTATTATTGCGGGCTTGATTACAGCCATGCTTTGTAATAAGTTTTACAAGAGAAGAGAAAAGAAGTAGGTTCGCTGTTATTTTCAGTTGCGCTGACTTCCTTTCTGACCGGTATTACGGAGCCAATTGAATTTACATTCCTGTTCCTGGCACCTGCTTTGTTTGTCGTACACGTTGTTTTGGCAGGTCTTGCATTTATGACTTGTCATATCCTTGGGATCTGTGTGGGCACCACATTTTCGGATGGATTGATTGACCTTATTTTATATGGCGTTCTTCCGGGGCAGGAGAAATCAAATTGGATGATGCTGATTCCTGTATTGATTGTATATTTTATCATATACTTTGTAGTGTTCCGTTTCTTCATTCTGAAATGGGATCTGAAGACACCGGGACGTGAGGCAGAAGGTGAGGCTGCACATCTGGTATCTAAGGAAGAATACAGAAAGGCTACCGGTGTTGGCGTGGCAGGGGGAAAAGCTGCAGCTGCCGGAAAATTTGATGAGAAGTCTGCTGCAATTCTGAAAGGTGTCGGAGGAGTTGCCAATCTGGTTGATATTGATTGCTGTGCAACCCGTCTTCGTCTTACACTGGTAGACAGTGCAAAAGTAGATCAGGCAATTCTGAAATCGACAGGAGCCTCGGGAGTTGTTGTGAAAGGTGCAGGAATACAGGTTATTTACGGTCCGTCCGTTACCATTGTAAAATCAAACTTTGAAGAATTTGTGGATCAGGTTCGTGCAGGAACAATTTCGGAAGAGACTTTTATAGATGTACAGACACCGGAGTCGGCTGTTGTTTCCGAGAAAAAAAATGATACAGATATTAAAGATTCTGTTCTTGGCTCACATTTGAACGGGCAGGTTGTACCTCTTGCCGAGGTGAAGGACGAAGCTTTTGCCTCAGGTGCTCTGGGAGATGGTGTCGCAGTTGAACCGTCGGAAGGAAAACTATATGCTCCGACGGACGGAGTGATTGAGACTGTGTTTGACACGAAACATGCCATTGGTATGACTACTGATGCAGGAACAGAACTGTTGCTCCACATCGGTATTGATACGGTGAAGCTTGGCGGCAAACATTTTGAAACACATGTAAGCGCAGAGCAGCATGTGAAAAAAGGAGATCTTCTGGTTACTTTTGATATAGAAGGAATCAAGAAGGAAGGGTATTTGTGTACCACACCGATGATCGTCTGCAATACAGATGACTATAAAGAAGTGAAAGCAGTGGCAGAAGGAAAAATTAAAGCAGGACAGGATATTCTTTCACTAAAAGGTTAAGAATGAAAAAATAAGGAGGAAATAGAAATGAAATCATTTGAGTACACGATAACAGACGAGGTAGGAATTCACGCAAGACCGGCAGGGCTTCTGGTGAAAGAAGCAAAAAATTACACTTCCGTGATCAAAATTACAAAAGACGGTAAAAGTGCCGAGGCTAAAAAACTGATGGCTCTTATGGGGCTGGGAGTGAAAAAGGGTGATACGGTCACTGTTACTGTAGAAGGCGGAGATGAGGAAACAGCAGCAATAAAAATAGAAGAGTTTTTCAAGAACAATCTGTAATTTGGGGGAATATCTGTGGAAAAGAAAACTGGTAAAAAGATTTTTAACGGTATTGCTATCGGTAAAATCAGGTTTTACTCAAAAGCAGAGAATCAGGTTTCACGCACAAAAGTGGAGGACACAGAAGCAGAGATCGCCAGGTATGAAGAAGCAAAGCAGAAAGCGGCCAAACAACTGGAACAACTGTATGAAAAAGCCCTTGTAGAGGTGGGAGAAGCAAATGCAGAAATCTTTAATGTGCATATAATGATGTTGGAGGATGATGATTTTAATGAATCCGTTCACAATATTATATCTGCACAGAAAGTGAATGCTGAATATGCCGTTGCATCTACCGGTGACAATTTTGCGGAAATGTTTGCCAATATGGAAGATGAGTATTTTAAGGCACGTTCAGCAGATATCAAGGATATTACAGAGCGGGTACTTTCTATTCTCTGCGGTAATGAAGAAGGCGGCGAGATTGGGGATGAGCCGGTTATTATTGTGGCAGAAGATCTGGCTCCCAGTGAGACAGTTCAGATGGACAAAAGCAAACTTCTGGCTTTTGTGACACGGTTGGGTTCTTCCAACTCCCACACGGCGATTCTTGCAAGAACTATGGGAATCCCGGCCCTGGCAGGTGTCGAGATCGATCATTCATGGAATGGTAAGATTGGAATTGTTGACGGCTATGAGGGAGTGTTTCTTGTAGATCCGTCCATGCCTGTGCTGGAAGAATATTTTAAAAAGAAAGCAGCGGATGATGAACAGAAACAACTGCTGCAGACTTTAAAGGGAAAAGAAAATGTAACAAAGTCAGGACAGAAGATCAATCTTTATGCTAATATTGGCAATCCAGGTGATCTGATGTCTGTCCTGGAAAATGATGCAGGTGGTATCGGTCTGTTCCGCAGTGAATTTTTGTATCTGGAAGCCACAACATATCCGACAGAAGAAGAACAGTTTCAGGCATACCGGAAGGTTGTGGAGACCATGGGCGGTAAGAAGGTTATAATCCGTACGTTGGATATCGGCGCAGACAAGCAGGTAGAATACTTTAATCTTGATAAAGAGGATAATCCGGCCCTTGGCTATCGGGCTATTCGAATCTGTCTTACCAGACCGGAGATATTCAGAACACAGCTTCGTGCACTGTTCAGGGCCAGCGCATATGGGAATCTTGCCATCATGTATCCTATGATCATTTCTGTGGATGAGGTTCGAAGAATCAAAGAGATTTCTGTGGAAGTGAAAAAAGAACTATTAGCGGAAGGGGTGGAAATCGGAAATGTGGAAGAAGGAATTATGATCGAAACACCAGCCGCTGCTGTGATGAGTGATGAACTGGCAAAAATGGTGGATTTCTTCAGCGTAGGCACCAACGATTTGACCCAGTACACATTGGCGATTGATCGTCAGAATGCAAAGCTGGATGAGTTCTATGATGCACATCATCCGGCTGTACTTCGTCTGATAGAGATGGTCGTAAATAATGCACATAAGGCAGGAATCTGGGCAGGAATCTGCGGAGAACTTGGTGCAGACACGACACTTACAGAAACATTTCTTAAAATGGGATTGGATGAGCTGTCCGTATCACCGGGATGTATTTTACCGGTGCGTAAAGTAATAAGAGAGGCAAAATAACTAATCTATATACTCTCCTGCGCTGCCATAAGCGGAACGTGAAGTATTATGTGAAAGCTGATACGGAACCGTCTGCTGAGGCAGCGCATTCTATTGCATAAAAAGAATTATAAGAAAGCAGAAATCAGCACCAACAGTAGATTTTTGATTGCTCCATATGATCAGAGAAAGGAATATTCTCACAATTGCTCATACTGAACTCTCCGGCAGAGGTGCGGATTTTGCAGTCTTTGGTATCTTCATAACCGGCATCTTGCAAATATCTGGAAAACATGTAAGCATCGTTCATGCTTTCTGAGGTTTCGTCTCCATCGGAATTGTATACTTTCATATGAATGTTGTCACCTTCCATGTAAGGACCTACAAGTACGCCTGCCAGATCCAGTCCAAAATTTCTGTTATGAATTTTTCGAAATACATTTTTATCAAATTCATCTCTGTTTTTATTCACATCGAAAATCAGATAGTCACTTCCTGTGCCATAGTATTTGTGAAAAATCATTTCTCTTGCCATAACATTTCTCTCCTTAATGAAATAGGTTTACATCCATATACTCAAATGCATTTTTATGATCTGTACTATATTATATCAGCGATTAATTTAAAAGTAATTGAAAATTATGTCATATTTATTTAAAATAGTGCTATAATAGATTTGAATCAGCAGAGAAAGGAACATCCGATATGAGTAATTATCGAAAAAGTGGATATCTGAAAAGTGAATATAAGCTTTTTTATCTCACTGACAGTAAACCGGGAGAATTTGAATATCATTACCATGATTTTCATAAACTGCTCATTTTTATGGAGGGTGATGTTACCTATTCAATCGAAGGACGGGACTATGATCTTCAGTCGGGGGATATTATACTGATCAATGCCGGGGAGATTCATCGTCCGCAGATACGAAGTCAGATTCCTTACAGAAGGATGATCGCTTATATCTCACAGGACTTTTTTTCTTCTTATCAGGAAGATGGCTTTTCACTGTTTTATTGTTTTGAGCAGGCAAAAAAAATGAATTCCAATCTGATTCAGTTGCCAAAAAACGGAGCCAACCGTCTTCAGCCGATTGTAAAAGACCTGGTGAATTCTTTTGTAAAAGAGAATTTTTGTGGGAATCTGTATCAGAAAATTAAACTGGTTGAATATCTGATCCTTTTGAATCAGTATATTCTTGAAGAAACCGGTGTCTATCTGCAGGCAAGGACAGACAATCCATTGATACGCAATATTCTTGACTATATCAATGAACATATAACGGAAGAACTGTCGATTGACAGGATTGCAGAACATATGTATATGAATCGCTCTTACCTGATGCATCTTTTTAAAGCGGAGACAGGTTATACGATTGGGAAGTATATTACAGAGAAAAGGCTGTTTTTGTCCAATCATCTGATTTCACAGGGTATTCCGATAACAGAAGCTTGTTACAAAAGTGGATTTCAGAATTACTCTACATTTTTTCAGGCATATAAAAATAAATATCATGTTTCTCCCAAGAAAGGGCAGAATGTGACAGAAAAATAAAGCGGAAAGTTATAGTAAAGCAGGGTGTTGCAAGGCGTTCAGAGGTGGGTTATAATAGTCGCATGGCGCAAGGAACGTATAACTGTGTAGGAATCAGAAAAATTACGTGCAATGCTTATAATGAAAAAGAGGAGTGTAAAGAGATGTCTATTGAAAGAGTACGAAATTATTTTCGAAAATATAATATGGAGAATAGAATTCAGGAATTTGATGTTTCGAGTGCTACCGTTGAACTGGCTGCTCAGGCATTAAACTGCGAGCCCAAAAGAATTGCCAAAACATTGTCTTTCATGACGAAGGATCATGCGATCCTTATGGTGACAGCAGGAGATGCGAAAGTTGACAACCACAAGTATAAAGAAAAATTTGGATTGAAAGCGAAAATGCTGACCTATGATGAGGTTGAAACATTGATTGGACATGGAGTAGGAGGAGTATGTCCTTTTGGAATCAATGAAGGAATTCCGGTTTATCTGGATGAATCTCTGAAACGTTTTGAGACAGTTTTTCCGGCCTGCGGAAGCAGTAACAGCGCGATCGAACTTACCATTCCTGAACTGGAAAAATATTCGGGATTCACGGAGTGGGTGGATGTCTGTAAAGGATGGAACGAAAATCAGTAAATTCGGATGCATATCCGGAAAGAATGGGAAATGTGATGGATTATAAGCTTTTATTGGATACCGCTGTATTTGCGGGCGAAGTATTGATGAAAAGCGGTGCGGAAACTTATCGTGTGGAAGATACCATGTACCGTATTTTAAAAAAATCAGAGCTGAAAACAGTGGAAGTGCTGGTAATGATGACGGGGTTCGTTGCTACACTGGATGATCCGTCAATCGATTCACTAACTGTGGTCAGAAGAATCACCAGCAGAGGAACTAATCTGGATAGAATTGACAGGGTAAACAGAATATCCAGAGAATTTTGCGCAGATCATATTACATTGGATGAAACATTTCACAGAATGAAGGACTTGTGGCGCGAACCCGAAGTTCATTTTCGAAGAATTATTCCGATGGCAGCAATTACCGGAGGATTTGCTATTATGTTTGGCGGTACCTTACCGGAAGCAGCTGTAGCAGCGGTGGTGGGAGTTATCACTTCCTTTGTTCTGATACTCTGTCGCAAATACAGAGTGCATACTTTTCTGGAAAATATTGTATGTTGTGCGGTGATGGCTATGGCGATCGGAATTGTGGTAAAAAGTCTTCCGGGAACTTATAATAAAGATCTTTTGATCATCAGTTCCATCATGCCGTTTGTACCGGGAGCTGCGATTACAAATGCCGTATTTGATATTCTTCACGGAGATTATCTTTCCGGTGTGGCAAGAGCGGCAGAGGCGTTTGTTATAGCAGCAGCTGTAGCATTGGGAATAGGTATCGGAATGAGTATGATCTGATAGGAGAGATAACGTATGGATGTTGTGGAAATGATCAGACAGAGCATCGGTGGATTGATTGCAGTGGTCGGTTTTGGAACAGTGCTCAGGGTCCCGAAGAGATTTTTAATCTGGGGAGGTATTGACGGAGCGATAGGCTGGTTTGTTTATCTGATCGCAGGGCAGTTTACAGATTCGATTATTTTAAGTACCTTTGCGGGTGCGGTTGTGATTTCTGTGGGCGCACATATCTGCGCCAGAGTATTTAAAACACCGGTTACTATGTTTTTGCTTCCGGCAAATATGACACTGGTGCCGGGAGCAGGAATGTATCGCGTTGTTTATTATGTTCTGAAATCACAAAATCAGATGTCCACGTATTATCTGCTGCAGACCCTACAAGTGGCAGGAACGATTGCAGTGGCGATTTTTGTAGTAAATATCCTGCTGGGGAATTTTATAAGCGGTGTGCGGGAAATCCGGAAAAAAGCAATAGATGACAAATGAAAAATATAGGGTATATATTCTTTATGTATGCATAGATTGACCAGAAGATAAAATAGTGGGAGAGAGTTATGGGGATAAAATTACCAAAGGGGAAAAAAGGTTTGGCACTGAAGATCGGTATTGGAGCAGGATGTCTGATTCTGGCAGCAGGTATCGGATACTATGGATGGCAAACCTATTATTATAAGGATAAATTTTTTAAAGGAACTGTCATCAACCATATCCGATGTGAGGAATTGAGTGTGGATCAGGTGGAAGAACTGATCCGTGAGAAAGTAGAGGATTATAGTATCCAGATCGATTTTCGTGAGGGCGTAACGGAGGAAATCAGCGGGAATGATATAGATTATCAATATGTCAGTGATGGTTCCGTGGAAAAACTAATGGAGGAACAAAATCCTCTTTTATGGATTACCGGTTATTTTTCGGAAAAGGAATATGAGATTCCTCATAATATTACGTTCGATGAGCAAAAACTGGAAAAGGAAATAGAAGGACTGGACAGTATGAAAGAGGATGCTCAGCTGGAGCCGGAAGATGCTTATGTAATCTTTGAGGATGAAAGCTTCGTGATCAAGGAGGAAGTATACGGCACGAAACTGAAAGAAGATGTACTGAAAAATGCGGTATCCGAAGCCGTTCAAAATAGTGAAACACAGGTATCGGCAGAAGAAAACGACGCTTATGTGATGCCGGAACTGACAAAAGAAAGTGAAGAAATTATTAAAGAGCAGGAGCAGCTGAATGAACTTGTAAAAGTAAGTGTGACCTACAAACTGCCGGATGGAAAAAAAGTGTTGAATGGTAATACGTTGCGCAAATGGCTGGATGTGGATGAAGATGGTAACTATTTCATAGATGAAGAAAAATTTGAGAAGAAGATAAAGGAATATGTGGAAAAACTTGCCGAAGAAGTTGACACCGTGGGGAAAGAACGCCCGTTTCACACTACCTCCGGATTGGATGTCACGGTGAAGGGCGGAAGTTACGGATGGAAAATCAATCAGAAAAAAGAAATCAAAGCGCTGACGGAAAATATAAATAATCTGGAAATCGTGACCAGAAAACCCAAATATTCCAGTAAAGAACTTTATACGGAGAATAACGGTCTGGGAGATACTTACATAGAAGTAAATCTTACAGAACAGCATCTGTATTATTATCAAAAGGGAAAAGTTGTAATGGATACGCCGATTGTATCAGGAAGAATGACCAGAGACCGTTTTACACCTCCGGGAGTGTATTTTCTGACCTATAAAACAACAGACCGAATTCTGAGGGGCGCTCCCGGACCGGATGGACAGCCAAGTTATGAGTCCCATGTAAATTTCTGGATGCCGTTCAACGGAGGAATCGGACTTCACGACGCAAGCTGGCGAAGCTCATACGGAGGAACTATTTATAAATACAATGGTTCCCATGGGTGCATTAACCTGCCATATTCAGCAGCAAAAGAAATATATGGTTTGATTGATAAAGAGACACCGATCGTGTGCGTGTATAATGATGGATACAGTTTGATCGGATGATTACTTTTGATTCGTGTGAGACGTGCAGAAAATCATTCGTGGAGGCGTGTGGAGAAGAGTATATGCTGTGCCATTTTGTATCGTGTGAAAGCGCATGAAGATGAATCCCGTCTGTTTCAGAAGCATTGGGAAAAGCGAGCCTGAAGATCCAGCGCTTACGTAGACTTAGGCGCGACGGCTTTCCGGAGCGTCTGTAGTCGTAGTTGGCGCTTAGCTGAAGGGGAGCGGCCTGCTTCTGAAACAGACGGGGTTCATCTTCACATGCTCTTCAAACAATATAAAATAAAATTTTTAGAAAATATTAAGAAGTTCTTTTGGCTGTTTGATGGTATAATCAGGTGAAGAAACGGTTCCGAATCCGTAAGATGCATATACAAAAGGTATTCCTGCTGTTTTGGTAGCTCGGTAATCGCCGTCGGTATCCCCCACATAGACTGGAGCTTTCAGTCGATAATCGTGGATGATCTGAAGTATGTTTTCTGCTTTTGCGTTTCCGGTATCTCCCGGGCAGAGATGTCCCTCAAAGTATTGTTCCAGGTTGCTGGATTCCAGAAAAACTTCAATATAACCGGCCTGACAGTTGCTGACAATGAAAAGCCGATACTTTTTTGAGAGTTCTTTGAGAGTTTCTTCGAGTTCAGGATAGAGAGGAGCGCAGTGCATAAGCAGTGCCCGATGTTCTTCCTGACAACACTGATCAATAAGATATAATTGGCGTTCAGTTGAATAATCAGGGAAAATAACCTTTGCAATGTCGGGAAGAAGGCGTCCGAACAGACCTTTCAGAGTTTTTTCGGTTATATGCAGATTAAGGTCGGTTTCTCGTCTGATGATGGTATTCCATGCCTCTGCACAAATGGAAGTGGAATCCCAAAGTGTTCCGTCTACATCAAAAATGATACTGTCCATAATAATCTCCTTTTAGGGTAGTGAGAGTGTCAAAGATTTTTGAACTCATGTTTTGCGGGTTCCAAAGTCAGTCACATGTTTGTAAGCATGTCGTAACTGACCTTTTGACCCTTGTCTCATATTGTATAAAGAAAACAGAAAAAATGCAAGAGGACTGAAAGTAAAGTGAAATATCACAGGATAAAAGAAGGAAAGTTTATCAACCGGCCAAACCGGTTTATTGCAAATATAGAAATTGATGGGAAACAAGAAGTGTGTCATGTCAAGAACACAGGAAGATGCAGGGAGCTGTTGGTTCCCGGTGCGGCAGTACTGGTTGAAGAATCGGACAATCCATTGAGAAAGACAAGGTATGATCTTGTTCAGGTATATAAGGGAGATGTGTTGGTTAATATGGATTCCCAGATGCCGAACTATCTGGTAAAGGAATGGATTGAACACGAAAATGTTTTCCCGGGATTTAAAAAACTGCAGACCGAGAAAAAGTATGGGAATTCCAGATTTGATTTATATGTGGAATATCAGGAAAAAAAGGCATTTATCGAAGTTAAGGGAGTGACTCTGGAAATCAATGGAACGGCAAGATTTCCGGATGCACCGACAGAGAGAGGAATCAAGCATATCAGAGAACTGAGAAGCTGCATAGAAGAAGGATATGAAGCCTGGATATTTTTTATTATCCAGATGGGAGGAGTAAATACGTTTGGCCCCAATTGGAAGACTCATCCGGAGTTCGGTCAGGAGTTGATACGAGCAAAGGAAGCCGGAGTACACGTACAGGCATGGGATTGTACGGTACATCCAGGTGAAATCTTTGTAAATTCTCAGATTCCCATAGATTTTTCGGTGGAGATGGAGTAGGATGACAGAAGAAATTGTAAAACCACTGATGGAATGGTATGAAAATAATCATAGAATTCTTCCGTGGCGCGAATCGAAAAATCCATATTATATCTGGATTTCAGAAATTATGCTGCAGCAGACACGGGTGGAAGCGGTCAAACCATATTTTGAAAGGTTTATCAGAACTTTGCCAACGGTGGAAGCGGTGGCAAAATGTCCGGAAGAACAACTATTGAAGCTGTGGGAAGGATTGGGATATTACAATCGGGTGAAGAATATACAAAAAGCAGCTGTCTCTATTATGGAAAGATATGATGGTAAGCTTCCGGCTGATTATTATCAGTTGCTGGAGCTTCCCGGAATCGGCAGCTATACGGCAGGGGCGATAGCCTCCATAGCATATGATATAGCGGTTCCTGCTGTGGATGGAAATGTTTTGAGAGTGATTTCCAGAATCACAGAGAATGATGAGGATATATTAAAACAATCAGTAAAGACCAGAGTGGAAAAAGAGCTGGGAAGGATTATGCCGACAGAGCAACCGGGAATTTTCAATCAGGCATTGATGGAATTGGGAGCATTGGTGTGCATACCCAATGGAATGGCAAAATGTGAAGTATGCCCTGTTACGAAACTTTGTAAAGCATACGCCCATGGGACAGTACCGCAGCTTCCGGTAAAGAAAAAATCAAAAGAGCGCCGGCTGGAGAAAAAAACAGTGCTTGTGATACGTGACGGGGATAAAGTTGCTATTCGGAAAAGACCTGCCAGAGGACTTTTGGCGGGCATGTATGAATTGCCTAACCTGGAAGGTCATCTTAATGAAGAGCAGATATTGGAATGGACAGAAAAATATCAGATTATGCCGCTGCAGGTACAAAGACTGGAAAATTCACGACATATTTTTTCTCATGTGGAATGGGAGATGACAGGATATGTGATACGGGTGGCAGAACTGGATATAACGAAGAAGAAAGATTTGCTGTTTGTTGAGACAGCAGATGTGGAAAAACAATATCCGGTACCGGCAGCATTTCATGCATATGCCGCATATATGAACATGAAGCTGGGGCCGGAGAAAGGATAAAGGGATAACAGAAGTGAAAATATTAAGTATTGCAGTTCCCTGCTATAATTCGCAGGAGTATATGAGAAAATGTATTGATTCTCTGCTGGTGGGCGGAGATGAGGTGGAGATTATTGTTGTGGATGATGGCTCAAAGGATGATACACTGAAGATTGCCAGAGAATATGAGGAGAAGTATCCGGGAATTGTCAAAGCAGTTCATCAGGAAAATAAAGGTCATGGAGGTGCTGTTAATACGGGTCTTGCCCATGCAGGCGGTCTGTATTTTAAAGTTGTGGACAGTGACGACTGGTTGAACGAAGAGGCCTACAGAAAAGTGTTGGATACTCTGAAACAGTGTATACGGGGACCGCAGACACTGGATCTGATGATCTGTAATTATGTGTATGAAAAGGTCGGAGCCAAACATAAAGCCGTAATGCGGTATCGGTCTTCTCTCCCGCAGGATAAAATATTTGGCTGGGATGAAACAAAACCTCTGGGACAGAGTCATTATATTTTGATGCATTCTATGATATACAGGACGGAGCTTTTGCGGGAATGTGGACTTCAGCTTCCGGAGCATACATTTTATGTGGATAATCTGGTAGCATTTATACCGCTTCCTTATGTGAAGACTATGTATTATATGGATGTGAATCTGTATCGGTATTTTATCGGCAGGGATGATCAGTCTGTCAGTGAAAATGTGATGATCGGACGGATCGATCAGCAGATCAAGGTAAATAAGCTGATGATCGATCATATGGCGCAGCAGAAAAATCTGAATAAGAAACAGAGAGATTATATGCTGCATATGCTTATTATTATTACGACTATATCCAGTATATTCCTTTTGCAGTCAAAAACAGATGAAAACTTTGAAAAGAAAAAGGAACTATGGAGATATATGAAGAATGCAGATCGAAAAGTATATTACAGAGTACGCTTCAGTCTTCTTGGAAGGGTGTGTAATCTTCCGGGAAAAGGAGGAAGAAAGGCATCAGTAACCGGATACAAAGTGGTTCAGAAAATATATGGTTTTAACTGATTCAAATGATTTTTACATAAAAAATGTAAGGCTTTTTTCAGAGCCTTACATTTTTTAATATAAAGTTGAGTGACGACGTGCTGCTCGTTGGGATGATTTTGCATACACCCTGTAAATCACTATGTAGGAAGCAACAACAAAAGTGATACCGGTAGCGACATCACAGATGGAGTGCTGCTTTAAAAACATAGTAGACAGAACGATCAGAGTTGTAAGTATCAGGGAACCGTGACGAACCCATTTGTACCGCTGAAGCTGGTGACAGCTGTTGATTGCACAGTAACATGCAATGGAATTATATACGTGGATGCTTGGCAGTACATTGGTTGGTGTATCAATCTTGTAAAGATATTTCACCAATGTGGTACAAAAATTATCCCTCGGAAATACGTGCGGTCGGATTGCAAGTCCGTTGGGATAAACATAGGATACAATCAGGAATAATGTCATTCCTAATCCCAGGTTTATGATCAGATTCCAGTATTCCGTGTTACTGTCGTTGAAATACATAAAGAACAAAACGGTAGCTGCTATGTAAAAAAACCATAAGAAATATGGAATTATAAAATATTCACAGAAAGGTATTTTGTTGTCCAGGCTGGAATTGATAATATGGTATCTGGTTGGTGTACGTTCGAGCCAGTGAAAGCATGCCAGATAGAAACAGCCATATAACACTACCGGGATAAGCCGTTTGCTTCTTTTTATCATCAAGATACGCCTCCTTAACATAGGTCTATGTTGTCAAATGGAATTATAGCACAACTATTATTGTAAATCAAAGAAATACCGCATTTCAAAGAGAAGTTTAAGAAATTTTACGATTTCTTAAGAAACCCCACCTTTTACTCTAAAATAAGTTGCAGTCTACTCTATACAGAGTTGGATTGGAAAGATTTTCCTATAAACTAAAAAGATAATTATCAACATAAAGATGAAACCACACATTACTGAAAATCCAAAGCAGATATCTGTGGATAGCAGATGATTGTGATCAGGGAGAAGCGTGAAATGTACACAAGAGTAAAAGAATTGCGGGAACAAAAGAATATCAGTCAACTGACATTGGCGACCAGAATCGGATGTTCACAGAATACAATCAGTAAGATTGAAAAAGGTGAATGCGAACCAAGAGCCAATGTCCTGGTTGAAATGTCAAAATATTTCGGTGTATCAGTAGATTATATTCTGGGAATCAGTGATGTGAAGAATTATGCGGAAAGCAGTAAACGGTATGGAAAAGTGCAGAATATTGGCACCGAATATCAGGAAAAAATCAATCAGCTGAGTGATAAAAGCAAAAAAGTTGCTCAGAGTGTGGTAGACAGACTGGCGGAAATAGAAAGAATATAGAGGATTATATATTGATTTTTTTAAGTGATGTGTTATAATTAATTTTGAAATCGATTACAAATATATTTTGAGGAGAAGGCAATGAAAACAAGAAAGAAAAAAAGTCTTGAAAGAAAAAGAACAGTAGTAGTACAGAAAAAAGTGACGGAGGATAAGGAAACCACAGAAGTAAAAGAAATAAATAGTTCTGTAGAAAATGCCGGTAATGATGAATTTGAAGAGAAAGAGTTTCACCGTCGTCTGGCACGACATTATGATGAATTGAAATGGCTTTATTGTGAACTGTATCAGGGGCAGCAGTGGGCATTTGACAATCTTTGTCAGAATCTGAAAAATATATATAAGTATAGAAAAGAAGATTTAAAAGAACTTGACCGTAAAAGAGAAGCAGATCCGGAATGGTATAAGAAAAACGATGTCATCGGTATGATGATGTATGTGGATGCATTTGCGGAGAATTTGAATGGTGTTCGGGAAAAACTTGATTATATTCAGGAATCAAATGTAAATTATCTCCATCTGATGCCGCTTCTGGAGTCACCGGAAGGAAGGAGCGACGGCGGGTATGCAGTTTCCAATTTCAGAAAAGTGCAGCCGGAACTGGGAACCATGGAAGATCTGGAGAGTCTTGCAGATGAATGCAGACAGCGGGGTATCAGTGTATGCCTGGATTTTGTTATGAATCATACATCTGAAGATCATGAGTGGGCGAGACGTGCAAGAGCCGGTGAGAGAGAATATATGGACCGATATTATTTTTATGACAATTACGACATTCCGGCACAGTTTGAAAGAACCGTTCCTCAGGTGTTTCCGACAACAGCACCGGGTAATTTTACCTGGCTTGAAGACATACACAAGTTTGTTATGACTACTTTCTATCCTTATCAGTGGGATCTGAATTACGCTAATCCGATCGTTCTGAATGAAATGATTTATAATATGCTGAATCTGACGAATAAAGGTGTGAATGTGATTCGTATCGATGCAGTTCCTTATATCTGGAAACAGTTGGGAACCCAGTGTCGTAATCTTCCGCAGGTGCATACCATTGTTCGCATGATGCGTATGATCTGTGAGATTGTATGTCCGAGCGTTATTCTCCTTGGAGAAGTGGTTATGGAACCGGAGAAAGTAGTTCCTTATTTTGGTACTGTTGAAAAACCGGAATGTCATATGCTATATAATGTAACTACCATGGCTACTACCTGGAATACTGTGGCTACCCATGATGCCAGACTGCTTCGCCGTCAGATGGATATTATTAATAGACTTCCCAAAGATTATGTATTTCAGAATTATTTGCGCTGCCATGATGATATTGGATGGGGATTGGATTATGGTTGGCTGAGGCAGTTCGGCATTGATGAAGTTGCACACAAGCGTTTTCTGAGTGATTTCTTTACGGGACAGTTCCCGGGTTCTTTCGGACGGGGAGAACTGTATAATGCAGATCCTGCATCCGGCGATGCGCGTCAGTGCGGAACGACTGCTTCCCTCTGCGGAATTGAGAAAGCAGCCTATGAAAAAGACGAGGAAGCTTTGAAAAAGGCGATTCGTTTTGACCTTACACTTCACACATATATGATGACACAGGCTGGTATTCCTGTGATCTACAGTGGAGATGAGATCGGTCAGGAAAATGATTACGGATATCATATGGATCCGAAAAAATGCGAAGATTCTCGTTATATTCATAGAGGAAAGTTCCAGTGGGATAAAGCAGAACTTAGAAATCATGTGGGTACATTGCAGTATGAGATTTTTCAGGGACTTAAAAAGATAGAAACAATCCGTAAGAGCCATAAGGCATTTGATGCAGATGCCACCGTATGGACAATAGATACATGGGATGATGCGATTCTCGGTTTGATTAAAGCAAAGGGAGAAGAAAAACTGGTAGCTCTGTTTAATTTCAGTGCATACGACAAAGTCGCATGGATCAATGAAGATGACGGAATGTATGTGGATCTGCTGAGCGGTCGTGAGATGGAAGCACGCGGTGTGCAGCTTCCGGCATATGGATGTTACTGGCTGATGAAAAAGGTGATATAGAATGACAATCAGTGAAATTGCCAGAATGGCAGGTGTTTCCAGTGCGGCAGTATCCCGATATCTGAATAATGGCAGTCTGAGTGAAGAAAAGCGTGAGAGGATTGCAAAGGTAATTCAGGAGACCAATTATCAGCCATCGGAATATGCCCGTGCAATGAGAACAAAAAAAAGCAGAAAAATCGGTGTGTTGGTACCTCAGTTGGATTCAGAGTCCATGCCAAGGATTCTCTCAGGAATCAGTCTGGTATTGGATAAGGAAAACTATAATGTTATGTTGATGAATTCCAACCGCAGTCAGAAAAAAGAGATCAGCATGTTGGAAACATTTGAGCACAGTCAGGTGGACGGACTGATACTGGCGGCATCAGTGATTACCAAAAGACACCTGCAGGTACTTTCCAGAATGCCGTTTCCGGTTGTACTTGTTGGACAGCAGAGTCATGAGTATTCCTGTGTTTTTCATAATGATTTTCAGGCAGCCTACGAGATGATGAAGTATCTGCTGGATACAGGCAGCTGTCATCCTGCTTATCTAGGGGTGAACTGTAAAGATAAGGCGGCTGGTGAAAGCCGTCGTCTCGGAGTGAAGAAAGCTTTGAACGAATCAGGAATACTGCTGGAGAAGATTCCTTCCGAGGAAGTGGATTTTACGATGGATGACGGTTACAGGGGAATGGAAAAAATTCTTTGTTGCAAGGAACCGGTGGACAGCGTATTTTGTGCCACAGATATGATTGCGGTGGGTGCAATTTCCTGCCTGAAAGATCATAGAAAAAAGGTTCCGGAGGATGTGAGAGTCACTGGAATCGGTCATGGAGTAGTAGCGGATATTCTTACACCAAGACTGACTACGGTGCATTATCACTATCAGACCAGTGGTATGGAAGCGGCCAGAATACTTCTGGAACAAATTCGGAATCCGGAAACAGAGAGACAGGAAAGAATCCTGAGTTATAAAATGATTTTTCAGGGTACAGCGTAAATAATTTGGGTGTCAAAAGTGATTACGGATTGTTTCGCTGCAAGCATGTCATGGATATGGACTTTTGACACTGTAATCAAAAATGAATTAAGTATAAAGCGAATATAAACAGATTATTAATTATTAGCACTCAATCAAAATGAGTGCTAATTTTTTCTTGACATTTCGTTTTTTCGGTATTACTATATGTTTCAGTGATTAAGAAATATTTTGAAAAAAGGAGTGTGAATGACCATGGGAGCAAAACATGGTAATCTTTCAATCAATAGCGAAAACATTTTTCCAATTATTAAAAAGTGGTTGTATTCCGATCATGATATTTTTGTTCGTGAGATGGTATCCAATGGATGCGATGCGATTACAAAACTGAAAAAGCTGGATATGATGGGAGAATATACTCTTCCGGATGGATATAAAAGCAAGATTGATGTAATCGTAGATCCTGAGAAAAAAACTCTGAAGTTTATCGATAATGGTATCGGTATGACCGCAGATGAAGTAGAAGAATACATTACACAGATTGCATTTTCAGGTGCGACTGAATTCCTGGAAAAATACAAGGACAAGACGAATGAGGATCAGATCATTGGACATTTCGGATTGGGATTCTATTCTGCATTTATGGTAGCGGATGAAGTGCATATTGATACATTATCTTATCAGGATGGAGCGGTTCCTGTTCACTGGGAGTGTGATGGTGGTTCTGAGTATGACATGCAGGATGGCGATAAAACGACTGTCGGTACAGAGATTACACTGTTTTTGAATGAAGACTGTCTGGAGTTTGCAAATGAATACAGAGTAAGAGAAGTCATTGAAAAATATTGTTCATTTATGCCGGTTGAAATATTCCTTTCTAAAGCAAATGCAGAGCAGGAATATGAAACCATCGATGAAGCAGATCTCAGAGATGATGATGTAGTTGTTGAGCATATTCATGAAGATGCAAAGACAGAGGAAAAGGAAAATGAGAACGGAGAAAAAGAGATTGTAGAAGTTTCTCCGGCGAAAGAAAAAGTAAAGATTAATAAGAGACCGGTTTCTTTAAGTGATATACATCCTCTGTGGATGAAACATCCGAATGAGTGCACCGATGAAGAATATAAAGAATTCTATCGCAAAGTATTCATGGATTATAAAGAGCCGTTGTTCTGGATCCATCTGAATATGGATTATCCGTTTAATCTGAAAGGTATTCTGTATTTCCCGAAGATCAATACAGAGTATGATTCTATCGAAGGAACAATCAAACTGTATAACAATCAGGTATTCATTGCGGATAACATCAAAGAAGTTATTCCTGAGTTCCTTATGCTTCTCAAAGGTGTGATCGATTGTCCGGATCTTCCTTTGAATGTATCCAGAAGCGCACTGCAGAATGATGGTTTTGTAAAGAAAATTTCCGATTATATCAGCAAAAAAGTTGCGGATAAGCTGACCGGAATGTGCAAGACAGCCAGAGAAGATTACGAGAAATACTGGGATGATATCAATCCATTTATCAAATTTGGATGCATCAAGGATACAAAATTTGCAGACAAGATGAATGATTATATCCTGTTTAAAAATATTGATGGTAAATATCTGACACTGAAAGACTGCATCGAGGAAAATAAGAAAGAAGATACAGCGGAAGAAAAGAAAGACGAAACGGCAGAAGATACCGTAGTGGAAGATGCGGATAAAGCAGAAGAGACATCTGAAAATGAAGCAAAAGAAGAGAAAACTACTATTTTCTATGTAACAGATGAGATTCAGCAGAGCCAGTACATCAATATGTTCAGGGCAGAAGGCATGGATGCGGTGATTTTGAAGCATAATATCGATTCCGCTTTCATCACACATCTGGAGCAGAGAAATGAAAATGTTAAATTCCAGAGAATTGATGCGGATCTTACAGAAAACTTCAAAGAGGAGACGGAAGAAGATCTGAAAGATCTGACAGAGTCGCTGGCAGGAGTATTTAAGAAAGCTCTGAACAAAGAGAACATGGATATAAAAGTTGAAAAACTGAAAAATGACAGCATTTCTTCCATGATGACTCTGTCAGAAGAGAGCCGCCGTATGCAGGATATGATGAAAATGTACGGTATGGATGCAAGCATGTTTGGAAATACCCAGACAACACTTGTGTTGAATGCAAATCATCCGTTGGTGAAATATGTGGCTGAGCATAAAGAGGATACAGAGAATGTTCCGATGATCTGCGAACAGCTTTATGATCTGGCTATGTTGGCTCATACACAGCTGAATCCGGACGAAATGACAAACTTCATTGCAAGAAGCAACAAGATTATGATGCTGCTGGCAAAATAGTAATTTATATATAGAATACAAGAATCTCACAGTGGAGAATCCTATGAATGAATTGACAATTTCCCTGGACGGACACAGTGGTCATCCAATGTATGAACAGATTTATGAGTTTATCAGAAATGAAATTCAAAATGGTAAAATCCGTGCCGGAGAGAGGCTGCCTTCCACCAGAGCACTTGCAAAGCATCTGGGGGTAAGCCGCAGTACCGTAGATATGGCTTATGAACAGCTTCTGGCGGAAGGATATATGATTTCTCAGCCATATAGAGGATATTATGTCTGTGAGTTGGATCAGTTGTATCAACTTCCTGTTCGTACAGGCAGACGGGAAGAGAAAAAAGCGACTCAGACCCAGGTTTATGAGTATGATTTTGCAATCAATGGTATTGATAAAGAAGGTTTTCCTTACTCTACATGGAGAAAAATATCAAAAAATGTATTGAATGATGATGACGGAACTCTTTTCCAGCTGGGTAATCCTCAGGGACAGGAAGCTCTGCGCAGAGAGATTGCAGCGTATCTGCACCATGCAAGGGGAGTGAACTGTAAAGAAGATCAGATTGTTGTAGGAGCAGGAAATGATTATTTACTTATGCTTTTGCATGTGATTTTGGGTATGAATCGGAAAATTGTCATGGATAATCCCACTTACATCAGTGCATGGTTGGCTTTTAAAAATATGGGATATGAAGTGGTTGGGCTGGAGCCGGATGAGATGGGAATGGACGTGGAACTGCTGGAGAAGAGTGGTGCGAACCTTGCTTATGTAATGCCATCTCATCAGTTTCCACTGGGAAGTGTAATGCCGATCAAAAGAAGGCAGCAGCTTTTGGCATGGGCAGCTCGGGAAGAGAACAGGTTCCTGATTGAGGATGATTATGACAGTGAATTCAGATATAAGGGAAAACCGATTCCAAGTCTGCAGGGATATGATATACATGACAGAGTTATTTATCTGGGAACATTTTCAAAATCTCTGGCACCGGCGATTCGAATCAGTTATATGGTGATTCCCCGATGTCTTCTTGAAAAATATGAAACAAAAGGTAAGAATTTCTCTGTCACGGTATCGAGAGTGGATCAGAAAATACTGGAAATGTTTTTTAAAGAAGGATATTTTGAGCGACATCTGAATCGGATGCGAGGTGTGTACCGGGCAAAGCATGACTGTCTGCTAAGTGAAATGAAGAGACTTCATAATATCTGTCAGATACGAGGTGAGAATGCAGGAGTACATATTCTCGTGGAAATGAAAAACAACATGACAGAAAAAGAAGCTGTAGACGCGGCAAAGTCTGTGGGAGTGAAAGTATATGGTCTTTCGGAATATTGTATAGAGCCATTACAAAAACGCAGGGAACCTACTATACTGATGGGATATGCTACATTAACTGAAAAACAGATTCAGGAAGCCGTGAGCAGATTGGAGAAAGTCTGGAAGCGTGAACAATATTAAACAAAACTCTTAAAATAAGAGACATGAAAGAAAGTAGAAAGATTCCATAGAAAATCAAATGCTGAAAAGCATAGATTTCTATAGAATCTTTTTATTTTGGGATAAAAGACTTAAAAATCGGACTGATCCGATTGCCTTTTGCATAATTAAGTTGGCAAAACACAGAGTTAAGCCTCGGTGTCAGTTTCGTCAGCAGCCTCGGTTTCAGCACCGGTTTCATCAGCGGTCTCGGCTTCGGCATCAGTCTCATCAGCAGTTTCGGCTTCAGCGTCAGCTTCATCAGTTTCTTCTGCCTTAGGTACATCTTCTTTTGGAAGGGTAGTGTATGTGCGTTCTTTCTGAGGTTCGCTTTCTTCTTCATCATCATTCAGAAGATCATCAAAATCTTCTTCGCTGAGAGCGTCCACATCTTTACACTTTTTAATGTAGGCCAGTGCACCACCAACAGCAGCTCCGGCAACAGCCAGTCCGGCAAGAGCCTTGAAAACATTATTCTTTGCCATAGTACTTCTCCTTTTTCAGATAAATAAACATAAGATACAAAAACTATTTCTGGAGTCATAGTTTTAATAATCTCTATTTTAATACTTTTTGACTCAAAAGAAAAGTATTATTTCAAAATGTATCATTATTCACAAAAAGGGTAATAATAGGACAAATTAAAAATTCTACAATATGAGAATAAAAACGTATTGGAGAAGATTTATGAGTTCTTATTATCTGAAGATACCTGAAAGGTTACAGCTATATCGAAAAGCTCTGAATCTGACGCAGGAGCAAATGGGAAAAAGGTTTGGTGTCAATCAGAGTCATTATTATAAGCTGGAGAGCGGGCATAAAATCATTTCCCTAAGGAGTCTGCAGTGTTTTGAAGAACAGGGTGGCGATGTGTGTTATCTTCTGACAGGACGCAGACATATCACCGGGCAAATGAATCGCTATATGGACCGGTGCATCACGGATCATGGAAAAAATGAATTTGCCAAGGCCATGCTGTGGATCATTAAACAGGGAATCTATGTGAGTAAAAGTCAAAAACTTGAAATCACAGACTTTACATTAAAGAATATGGAACTTGCCGAGAGACAGTTAAAATCCCCTTCTATATGGAAAAATATACGTGATATAGAAGGATTATCTCAGCATAAAATGGCAGAAGAACTGGATATTGGATTTAAGAGATTTGAGCGTATTGAAAGAAAACAAGGGGAGGCAGATGCCGAGATCCTTTGTACGCTTTATGAAAGATTTCATTACTCTCCGCTGGCGGTGTTAAATCATCAGGAATTCTGTCTGGATGAGATGAATCAGGTGTGGGAAGGATTTACAGATGAAATTCAGCATAAATTAGAGCCATATCTTGAAAATGCGCTGAGATTGATCAATGAATATGAAAAAGAATTGATAGAATAAAAGACACGTTTTTTTGTGGAAATACAAAGGAGCGTGTCTTTTGTTGTGAAAATGTCTGCAGACAGTTGATATTCTTTTCATCAGGATGTAAAATATAACAATGCACGAAAAGAAAACTAGAGGAGTAATAATTATGTATCAGGCTTGTATATTTGATCTGGATGGGACTCTGGCCGACACAGTGGAGTCAATTGCCAATGTGGCTAATCAGATTCTGGAACAATTCGGACTTCCCGCACAGCCGGTGAATGACTATAAATATCATGCAGGAGATGGCGGAGATATACTGATGGAACGCTGCATGCGTGCTGCCGGTGGAGATTTTACACATCTTGCAGAAGGACAGAAGCTGTACAGGGAAATCTTTGCAAAAAATCCATTGTATAAAGTGACAGCATTTGATGGAATGAAGGAAACTCTCGCAGAAATGAAAAAAAGAGGAGTAAAACTTGCGGTACTTTCCAATAAACCCCATGAAGCTACTTATCTTGCGGTGACTGGACTTTTTGGTGATGATGTATTTGATGTGATCCAGGGACTGAAACCAGGGATGAAGCGAAAACCAAATCCGGATGGTGCATGGAAAATCGCAGATGCGCTTATGGTGAAACCGGAGGATTGTATGTATGTGGGTGATACCAATACGGATATGAAAACAGGGAAAGCAGCCGGAATGTATACGATCGGAGTGCTGTGGGGATTTCGTGACAGAAAAGAGCTGGAAGAAAATCATGCAGATCGGATCATCAGCCATCCCCGGGAACTTTTGCAGATTCAAGAAGAAAAATAATGTTTCTGTAAACAGAAACAAAATAACAGGAGAGAAAGAATATGAGTGAATACAGCAAACTTTGTGTGGAAACATTTTTAAAAAATCAGGGACAGCTTTTTGATGAAAAAGTTGCGGAGAATTATGAAGAAGCGGAAGAATTTCTGGAGGAGTGTATGGCAGTCGTTGTAAAATCCATGAAAGATGTGAAAGAGTATCTGGACGAGAGTGGTATGGATGTTACAGGAATGAGTGAAGACGAGATTCTGGAAGCCAGTGAAATTTTTCCTCTTGAAGACGGAACTTACCTGATTGTGGAAGGATAAAAACAGACAGCAGTGAATGATGGGGCAATGATCGTAAATCCCAGAAAAGCGGATATTGAGGATGTACTTTTTATATTGAATAAAGCATATTAAGGAAGGAAAGGAGGCAGGGTATGAAAATCGAGAAAATTGTAGAGCGTCAGAGAAAATTTTTTGCAACAGACAGAACAAAAGAGCTTAGATTTCGTTTGGAAGCATTGAATCGTCTGGAAGAATCTATTAAAAAACATGAAGAAGATATAAATCTTGCACTGAAAAAGGATTTGAATAAGTCGGTGTTTGAATCTTATATGACAGAAGTGGGCATGACGCTTGCAGAGCTATCTTATGTGAAAAAGAATCTGCCCATCTGGAACCTGAGAAAATGGAAACTTTCACCTCTTGCACAGTTTCATGCAGACAGTTTCACGGTATCAGAGCCCTACGGTGTGGTTTTGGTGATGGCTCCATGGAATTATCCGTTTATGCTGTGTATGGAACCTCTGATTGGGGCAATCGCTGCAGGAAATTGCTGTGTGTTGAAGCCATCAGCCTATGCTCCTGCAGTATCAAAAGTACTGTCAGAAGTGATCAGAGATGCATTTCCCGGTAAATATGTGGCTGTTGTGGAAGGCGGCAGAAAAGAAAATACCGAACTTCTGGATCAGCGGTTTGATTATATATTCTTTACCGGCGGCGTGACTGTAGGAAAGAAGGTTATGGAAAAAGCTTCCAGGAATCTAACACCGGTAACACTGGAACTGGGTGGAAAGAGTCCGTGTATTGTCACGAAAGACGCAAAGCTGTCACTTGCGGCAAAAAGGCTGGTGTTCGGAAAATATCTTAACAGTGGGCAGACATGCGTGGCACCGGATTATCTTTTGATTGATGAGAAAGTAAAAGAAGAATTTCTTACCTATGTAGTTTACTGGATTGAAAAAATGCTGGGAAAAGAGCCGCTTGACAATCCTGATTATCCGAAAATGATCAATGAGAAGCATTATCAGAGGGTTATGAATCTGATCAAAGGAGAAAAAGTATGCTGCGGAGGCTATGGCAATCCGGATACGCTGCAGATCACACCTACCGTTCTGGAAGATGTCAGTTGGGATGCTCCTGTGATGCAGGAAGAAATCTTTGGTCCGGTGCTTCCGGTACTGACCTTTAAAACTTTGGATGAAGCAATTGAAAAGGTAAAAGAAAGAGAAAAACCTCTGGCTTTATATCTGTTTACTCAGCGAAAAGATGTGGAAGAAAAAGTGCTTCGAAGTCTTTCCTTCGGAGGCGGTTGTATCAATGACACGATTATCCACCTCGCCACATCCCGGATGGGATTTGGCGGAGTGGGAAACAGCGGCATGGGAAGCTACCATGGAAAGAAATCATATGAGACATTTTCTCATGAAAAAAGTATCGTTAAAAAGCACACATGGATGGATCTTCCCATACGATATATGCCATACACCAAAGGAAAAGAGATGCTGCTGAGAATGTTCCTGCGGTAAGAGATATATCAGATGAGGGATGACTCGCGCCTTTGTAGGCGGTGAGCAGCAATTATGTATCAGTGGCGCTTTTTATAACTATATATTCTAGAGGAATCGCAGGCAGCGTTCTTGTGTGCTCATGGTAACTGTATCAGCGACTCCGGCGAATTCTCCATCCTGATGAAGCTTATGAGGATGAGAGCAGGTGATATGTATCTCTTTTCCCTGAAGGATCGTGATTCCGGGAATATGTGTGTGCAGTGCAAAATAAGCAGTAGGAAAGAGAAGCAGGATTTTCCATTTGCTCAGATCATGGACAATCAAGTAGTCGAGAGCACCGTCCCGGCAGCTTGCATGGGGACAGAAGCGAAAGCCGCCTCCTTCATACTGCAGATTCATTCCGGCAATAAAATAAACGTTTGTAAAATGATAATGTCGGTCTCCATCGAGAACAACATCCATATCGGATGGGCGGAAAGTAAATAAAAGTTTTATGGCGGCATAAGCATAGATCAGTTTTCCCAGATGGAGATTGTTTAGCAATTTTTTTACGCGGGAATGAGAGGCTTCATAGCAAACCTCCGCATCGTAGCCAATACCGGAACTGATGGAAAAATATGAGGTTCGGTTTTGTGTGTCCAATTTTCCTACATCGATCGTTTTGGTACCTTCTGAAGAAAGGATTCGTTTCAATGCTGAATCAGACTGTACGGGAAGATGCATTCCCCGTGCAAAGTCATTGCCTGAGCCTACAGGTATGTAGCTCAGGGTGATCGAGCAATCCAAAGGAAGCCCATTCAGGACTTCATTGATCGTACCGTCACCGCCGATCACGACCAGTGTATGTCCTACAGCCTGAGGGGCAATCTGTCGGGCAAGCTTTTTGCCATGCCCGTTATATTGAGTAAAGAATACCTGATAGGGTATATGTTTTTTCTGAAGTGTTTCTTTTGTTTGTTCCCATATTTTCATTCCCTGACCAGATCGTGAGACAGGATTTACAATAAAATAATAATACATGGTAAAATCCTCCTGTAAAGTCTTTCGTCCATTATTTTATCAGTTATTGACGAAAAATGCAAAAAAATCTTGTTATTAATTATACAAAATGATACAATAATAGAAACTATCCAGACCTTGAAGGGTACAACCTGAGAGGGAAGGGCCGCTGATATAAAAAGAAGATACAGATATATTGTATTTGAACGAAAAGCGCCCTCGGTGGGCGTTTTTTCGTATCATAGGGAAAAATTATTTTAAAAAAGGAGGCAAGTGGAATGGAGACCAGAATAGCTGTGATAGCGATTATTGTGGAAAACAGGGATTCAGCAGACGAGATCAACCGGCTGCTTCATGTGTATGGAGAATATATCGTTGGAAGAATGGGAGTGCCATATAAGCAGAAGAACGTCTCTGTAATCAGTGTGATTCTGGATGCTCCGCTGAATCAGATCAGCGCACTGTCGGGAAAGTTGGGGATGCTGCCGGGTGTCAGCAGTAAGACCGTGTATTCAAAAGAAAAGTGAAATCCGGCAGATAAAAAGACCGGATAAATAACGTGAGAAAGAGAGGTTTTTTTATGTATCGTGTAGACTCTATGAAAGCGGAAGAATTTATCAGCCATGAGGAAATTATGGAAACTCTGGCTTACGCAGATGAGAACAAAAATAATGTAGAACTGATCGATCGGATTCTGGAAAAAGCTAAAAAGAGAAAAGGACTGAGCCACAGAGAGGCTTCTGTTCTTCTGGTCTGTGAAAATGAAGAGAAGAATAAGGAAATTTGTGCACTGGCTGAACAGATTAAAAAAGATTTTTATGGAAACCGTATCGTTATGTTTGCACCGCTGTATCTGTCCAATTATTGTGTAAATGGATGTGTATACTGTCCATACCATGCAAAGAATAAACATATCCCGAGAAAAAAACTCACGCAGGATGAGATCCGTCGGGAAGTAATTGCACTCCAGGATATGGGACATAAGCGTCTTGCTCTGGAAACAGGTGAAGATCCGGTAAATAATCCAATCGAATATGTTCTGGAGAGTATAAAAACGATTTACAGTATCAAACATAAAAATGGTGCAATCCGCCGGGTGAATGTAAATATTGCAGCTACGACAGTGGAAAACTACAGAAAATTAAAAGAAGCCGGAATCGGTACTTATATTTTGTTCCAGGAGACTTATAATAAAGAGTCTTATGAGAAGCTTCATCCGACGGGACCAAAACATGATTATGCATACCACACAGAGGCCATGGATCGTGCCATGGAGGGTGGAATCGATGATGTGGGTATCGGTGTATTGTTTGGCTTGGAGCTGTATCGATATGAATTTGCAGGTCTTTTGATGCATGCAGAGCATCTGGAGGCTGTTCATGGGGTAGGTCCTCATACCATCAGCGTTCCTCGAATTCGTCGGGCTGATGATATCGATCCGGATGCATTTGATAATGGCATCAATGATGATATATTTGCAAAACTTGTGGCATGTATCCGAATTGCAGTGCCATATACAGGTATGATCATTTCCACAAGAGAAAGTCAGAAGTGCAGAGAAAGGGTTCTGCATCTGGGAGTGTCACAGATCAGCGGCGGATCCAGAACCAGTGTAGGCGGATATGCGGAGGAAGAACCAGAGGAAGAAAGCTCCGCTCAGTTTGATGTAAGTGATAACCGGTCATTGGATGAGGTAGTGAACTGGTTGATGAGGCTGGGATATATTCCGAGTTTCTGTACCGCATGCTATCGCGAAGGCAGAACAGGGGATCGCTTTATGAGTCTTTGTAAGAGCGGACAAATACAGAACTGCTGCCACCCAAATGCTCTGATGACGTTGAAAGAGTATCTGGAAGATTATGCGGCAGATGATACCAAAGCTGTTGGAGAAGCTTTGATTCAAAAAGAAATTGCCAATATACCTAAGGAAAAAGTAAGAGAAATCGTGGTGCGCAACTTAAAGGAAATCGAACAGGGACAGCGGGATTTCCGCTTCTAGGAGGAAATGATATGAGTATGAACAGCACACCATCTTCAGAACGAGTACACATTGGAATATTTGGAAAACGAAACGCAGGAAAATCAAGCCTGATCAATGCGATGACAGGGCAGAGCCTTTCTATCGTGTCGCAGATAGAAGGTACTACAACAGATCCGGTACAAAAAGCCATGGAACTTCTTCCATTGGGACCGGTGGTTCTTATAGACACACCTGGAATTGATGATGAAGGGGAACTGGGAGAACTGCGGGTTGCCCGCAGCTATCAGATGCTGAATAAATCAGACATTGCTTTGCTGGTGTTGGATGCTAAAGACGGGATGACAAAGGAAGATGAGAAACTGCTTCTGAGAATCTGGGAAAAAAAGATTCCGGTACTGGTTGCACTGAATCAGTGTGATTTACTGGAAAAAGAAGAAATAGATGACCGGATCGACAAAACGAGGGATCGGATGAAGGAAATGGCAGGTGAGTCTGCCCGGGTAACAGAAGTTCTGGAAGTCAGTGCTGTGACAGGATACCATATTTTTGAATTAAAAGAGAAACTTGCTCATCTGGTACCGGAAGAAAATGACGGGCCAAGAATCGTGGCAGATCTTCTGGATGTAGAAAAAATTGCAGTGTTGGTGGTGCCTATTGATAAGGCAGCACCGAAAGGGAGACTGATACTTCCACAGCAGCAGACGATTCGGGATATTCTGGAAGCAGGGGCAGCCTGTGTGGTTGTGCGGGATACAGAACTGGAAGTAACACTTAGAAAACTGCAGGGGCAGGTGGGAATTGTGATCACAGACAGTCAGGCATTTGCTAAAGTGTCGAAAATCGTTCCGCCCGAGATTCCTCTTACTTCCTTTTCTATTCTGTTTGCCCGTTATAAAGGAGAACTGGAACCTTTCCTGCAGGGCGTAGATGCGCTGGGAAAACTGGAAGATGGGGATAAAGTATTGATTTCTGAGGGATGCACTCATCACCGGCAATGTGATGATATAGGTACTGTGAAAATTCCGCGGTGGATTACAGAATATACGGGCAAAAAACTGGAATTTTCTTTCAGCAGCGGCGGCGGTTTTCCGGATGATCTTACGCCATATCGCATGATCGTACATTGTGGAGCCTGTATGCTGAATGCCAGAGAGATGCATTATCGAATTGCCTGTGCGCAGGATATAGGTGTGCCGATCACGAATTATGGAATGTTGATTGCAAAAATCACAGGAATATTGGAAAGAAGTCTGGAACCGGTAAAATAGCTGTACGCACATGTTTTTGTCTTCTGCATATAGTAGATATGAAAGAGTATCAATGCTCTGGCGGGAATGCCGTATGGTATCCCGCCAGAAAATTATCTGGAGGTAAAACATGGCATATAAGATTGTTCTGGATGCAGGACATGGCGGTGAAGATCCAGGTGCAGTTGCGATGGGTCGCCAGGAAAAAGATGATAACCTTCGGTTGACGCTGGCTGTGGGAGAAATACTGAAAGAAAATGGTATGGATGTTGTCTATACAAGAACGACGGATGTATATCAGACACCATTTCAGAAAGCACAGATAGCAAACGAAGAGATGGCAGATTATTTTATTTCCTTCCACAGAAATTCCAGTCCTGTTCCAAATCAGTATAATGGTGTAGAGACACTGGTGTATGACAAATCGGGAATCAAACTGGAAATGGCGGAGAATATTAATGGTGCCCTGGAAGAGGTGGGATTTCAAAATCTTGGGGTAAAAGCAAGACCGGGGCTGGTGGTACTTAGAAGAACCAAGATGCCTGCTCTTTTGGTGGAAGTGGGATTTATAAACAGCACGATAGATAATCAGCTTTTTGATGATAAATTCCAGGAGATTGCTCAGGCAATTGCCTATGCTGTATTGGGAACTCTTGCAGAGGAAGATGTGGAAGAGCCACTTTTGTATCGGGTGCAGGTTGGCCTTTTCAGAAACAGGGATTATGCCAATCGTTTGAACTATGAACTGATTGATAAGGGATATCCCGCTTATATTCTTGCGAGTGACGGGTTCTATAAAGTACAGGTGGGAGCTTTTGAACAGCTTGGCAATGCTGTTACGATGGAACAAAGACTGCGGCGGGATGGGTATCAGACGTTGATAACGACGAAATAGTACTTTTGGGTTGTATAATATTAAAGGTAGTGAGGCTGATGATAGTATATCCTGTGTATCAATGTCAGGTCGCTTTCCCAATGACATTGATAGACAGGATATACTATCATCAGCCATTGTACTTTATAGAGTTATACGACACAAAAGATAACATGGCAGATAATGTGATTGAGCAATATCATTATCTGAAAATAAGTGATAAATGGTGATAGAAAATGGAGAATGTTTTGAAAAAGTACAGTAAGTTTTTGAGTAATTTTACGGATTTTATTTTTCTTGAGGATGAGCCGCAGGAAGCGGATATTATTTTTGTTCCTGGGAACGGATTTCCACAGATGGCGGAGCGGGCGGCTGTGTTGTGGAAGGAAGGATATGCTCCCAGGGTGCTTCCGTCAGGCAGGTATAGTGTTTTGACGGGGAAGTTTGCGGGGGTTCAGGCAGAAATTCAAAAGTATTCCGGTGAGTATGAGACGGAATGGGATTTTCTGTATGATGTTCTGATAAAAAATGGTGTGGACGGACAAGCAGTGCTGAAAGAAAATCAGGCTACCTACACCTATCAGAATGCCATATATTCAAGAAAAGTGACAGATGCAGCCGGTATAGAAGTAAAAAAAGCTATCATCTGCTGCAAGGCACAGCATGCCCGCCGATGTAGAATGTATTATCAGCTTCTTTATCCGGAGACGGATTTTATGATTTGTCCGTCCGATGTGGGAATTAACCGCACTAACTGGTTTTTATCAGAAGCAGGCATTGAAGAAGTGCTGGGGGAAGTGGAAAGGTGTGGAAAACAATTTCACAAAATAGTACGGGAACTGTAATAAAAAGGACGCTCCAGCGGCGTCCTTTTATGGAATACTATCATTCATCATCATTTTCATTTTTTGAATTAAAATAATCTTTCGGTATATAGATATGAACCAGTTCAATCCGGTTTTTTTCAATCTCATCGACCACCAGCTTCAGACCATCATCTGTGATACAGGATTCTCCCGGATTGGGCAGACGATCCAGCTGCTCTATAATATAGCCACCAATGGAGTCGTAATCATCAGATTCCAGATGAAGACCGATTCTTTCGTTCAGATCATCAAGTTTTGCCGAACCGCGGGCGGTATACTCTCGCTGTGCAATGATCTCCTGATAATCTTCTTCCTCATCTTCATCATATTCATCCCGGATTTCTCCGACGATTTCCTCAAGCAGATCTTCCAGTGTGATCATACCGGCTGTGGCACCATATTCATCAAGGACAATTACCAGGTTGACGGCGTATTCCTTCATTTCCATAAGAAGATCAGCAGTGCTTTTGTATTCGTAAGTGAAATAAGGATCACGGAGAATACTGCGAACAGAAAAACTTTCACTGGGATCACGAAGCAGCAGATCCTTCATATTGATAATACCGATAATTGTGTCAGTAGTCTTTTCATACACAGGGTAACGGGTATACCCATCTTCTCTGAAAATTGCCAGCAATTCGTCATACGTAGCATCTACACTGACAAAAGACATATCAATTCGCGGAACCATAACATCTTTAGCCTGAGAATCTCCAAAATCAAACACATTATAAATCATTTGACGTTCTTCTTTTTCGATAATGCCGTCTTCATGGCTTACATCCACGATTGTACGCAGTTCCTGCTCTGTCATAGTGTTTTGACGGGCATTCGGGTCAACGTGGAGAAGAAATAAAACACCACTGGAAAGCTTATTGACCAGAAAAATCACCGGAGTCAGGATCTTCATCAGCGTATAAATGATCGGTGCATAAGTAAGAGAAAACTTTTCGGCACTCAAAGTTGCCATTGTCTTCGGTGTAATTTCTCCGAAAAGAAGAACCAGCAGTGTCAGTACTCCGGTTGCAACACCAATAAAAGCATTTCCAAATACTCTGGTAGTCCATGTGGTTGCCAGTGAAGAAGCTGACAGATTGACAATGTTGTTGCCAATAAGAATCGTGCTGAGTAGTTTTCCGGGATCATCGATGATTTTCATCAGAGTTTTTGCCCGTTTATTTCCATCATCAGCCAAAGACATGATACGGATTTTGTTAACAGTTGTCATAGCTGTCTCTGCAGATGAAAAAAATGCGGAGAGCAGCAGAAGAATAAATAATACAATTAGCTGTATGGCGTCGCCAGAATCCAAATATTTTCACTCCTTTAATAGTACAATGTGGACTTCAAAAGTGGTTATTGATTTAGGAATTTTACACTCCCGAAAGCCTACATCATCATAATATATGGAAAATATACATGATTTTGTGGTGAATTGCAAGTTAAATAGATGGAAAATACAGGAAAAGAAAAAAACATTAGTTCGGGGCTGTATAAAAGGAATGTTTTGTGATATACTTCAATAGGTAAACTGGGGCTGTGGATAAGTCCTGTTAATTTTCAGAAGAATGTTGATAACTATGAGATGTATAGAGGAGAGAATAATTACATGAGGGATTACATGAAGAAAGGAACCGGAAAGAAGCGTTATCTGAGGACCATGGGAATACTTATGGCATCTGTTATGGTGTTGTCTGCAGGAACAGGTCAGCTGGTTCTTGCCGGAGATGATAAAGAGTCAACAGAGATTACAGAAGAAAAAGAAGAAAAGATGGTGGTGTACCTGAACGGAAAATCCGGAAAGGACAGTCGTTCAGGAGAAAGTAAAGAAAAAGCCGTCAAAACTTTTGAGCGAGCTGCAGAGCTTGCGGGAGATTATGGAGTGATACGGATCTGTGGAACTGTCACTGTGAAAGGTGATAAGACATGGGAGCTTCCATCAGGAGTCAGTGTACGTCGGGCAAAAGGGTTTGAAGGTGCCTTGGTCAAAGTCACTGGAAGTCTTATCCTGGATAATGTGAGAATATATGCGGATGATATTACAGGAGACGGAGAAGTAGAAGGTGCAGTTGAACGTGAAAAGGTTTATGTTCCAAAATCCATGGAGGTTGAAGAACCCACAGTTCTGAGTGAGATTCCTCTGACAAAATGCGAAGGTGATGGTGTTTTTGCATGGGATGACGAAGAATTGACTTTGTCAGAATATGAAACGGAATGCAAAGTAGTATTCCATCCATACGATACAGATGCAGTAGATTACAGTGAAGAAAAAGGATGGGATGAAGAGGAAGAAGTTGTGATTCGTGATATTACGGTTTATGTCACATCACTGAAGCCGGAAGAAGAGGATGGGGACAATGCGGAAGAGGGGGATGTGACTGAACCGGAATCCACTCCCGAAGCGACACCGGAGCCTACACCGGAATCCACTCCTGAAGCAACACCGGAGCCTACACCAGAATCTACTCCTGAAGCAACACCAGAACCAACTCCTGTCACACCAGCCACACCAAACAACCCGGTTCCATCGGTTCCGGCAGAAGAAGGAAACAGTACAGCTGGTGATACAGGGAACGGTAACCCAACAGTTCCAGAGCAGATACAGCAAGGGGATACTCCGATAGTACCTGAAACTGCGCCGGGAGTTTCGGATACACCGTCAGCCGGTGAAAATCCTGCATCGCAGGAACCATCCCAGGGAGAATTAACACAAGAAGAACAGGAAGAAGCAGTTGAGGTGGAAAATCTGATTGATTATCTTCCTGCTGAAGTGGATTCCCGTGAAGTGGTGGAAGCAATCGTGGAAGCTACCAAATGGTATGATGCACTTTCAACGGAACAGAAAGCAATGTTTGGTGAAGATACATTTGAAAAGCTGACCGAAGCGCAGGAGAAAGCGACAGTATTTAACAGACAGTGTAACGGCGTGACGATCGAGGGAGATTTCCCGTGGTATGTAGAGTTTCAGGTGGAATTGAAAAATGATAAAAATGATGTGTCTGTGCTTCAGGAAAAAAATGTAGATACTTTCATTTCCCCGTATGATATGAAACTGTGGGATTTGATGAATGATGAAGAATATAAGCTGAATGGTCAGCAGGTACGGATCACAGTACCTGCACCGGATGAAGAACTGTATACACAGTTGGTAGTAGTACATTACCTTGAAGACGGAACCGTTGAATATATTACACCGATTTATAATTATGATGGCACGATCAGTTTTATGACGACTTCGTTCAGTCCGTATAACCTCGCCGGAAGCAAAGTTCTGGTGGGAAATACAGATAAAGTATACAACAATTCCTCAAGCTCAGGAAAACTGGCAGGCAATGTGAGCGGAAGTTCTTCCGGAAGTAAAACTTCTACAACTACATCAGGGAAAACAACTGTCAGCAAAACCACTGGAAAAACCACATCAACACCTTCCGTTGTGACCTGGATTCCGAAGACCGGTGACAGCCAGAAGATTCTGGAGTATGTTTTGATTGGTGGAATTGCACTGGTGGTATTGATCGTGATCGGTGTTATAGCTTTTAAAAAGAAAAAATAACTGAGATAAAAAATTCATACATAGAAAGTACAACCCTCCCATATATTTTAGTATGGGAGGGCGTTTTTATGGAACAGACCGCAAAACAGACACCAAAGATGATGTTCCTCGTAAAAGGACTGATAGCTGCGTATCTGATTACCGCTATTTTACTTTTGATCCTGGCACTTCTTTTATACAAGCTGGATCTGGATGAGGGAAAAGTGACGATTGGAATTATCGTGATCTATGTTACATCCTGTTTTATCGGGGGATTTTTTGTAGGGAAAAAAGCGGGAAGCCAGAAGTTTTTGTGGGGCATGCTTTTAGGACTTACATATTTTCTCCTTTTAACAGCAGTATCAGCAGTGACAGAACCGGGGCTGGCGTCCGGATGGAAAGGACTGATTACTTCTTTTGTAATGTGTGCGGGAGCAGGAATGTTGGGAGGAATGTTGTCATGAAGAAACGAGAGCAGAGATTGTAGCCTTTTTTGCTCATAATTTAAAGAAAAAGTTCTTTAAAAATAAAAGTACCTGTGTTATAATACGGAATAGCAATTACATAAGGAGGATATAAAGATGAAACATATCAAAACTTTAAATACAAAAAGTTTACAGAACACTGTAAAAAAAGGTGGATGTGGTGAATGCCAGACATCCTGTCAGTCTGCTTGCAAGACTTCTTGTACAGTAGGAAATCAGAGCTGCGAAAGCACAAAATAATCACTTGTGTGAAGAAAAGTACGTTACAGGCAGCGGTTTTAAAAGCCGCTGCTTGATTTTTTGCGTGATATGACAAATTGACTTGGAAGGAGAACTGAAACGTGATTCACCAGTATAAAAACAATGGCTATTCAATTGTGCTGGATGTAAACAGCGGTTCTGTCCATGTGGTAGATGATATCGTATACGATAGTATTGCTCTGCTGGATCAGGGGGCAGAGGAAAACAGCGTGGTGGAACAGTTAAAAACTGTCTATCCGGAAAAAGATATCCGCACAGCATTGGATGAAATTCGAACTCTGAAAGAGGAAGGAATGCTGTTTACTGAAGATATTTACGAAAATGCAATCGAGCATTTCAAAGACAGACCTACGGTTGTGAAAGCCTTGTGCCTTCATATTGCCCATGATTGTAATCTCGCATGCAAATACTGTTTTGCAGAAGAGGGAGAGTATCATGGAAGAAGGGCTCTTATGTCCTATGAAGTAGGGAAAAAAGCACTGGATTTTCTGATTGCCAATTCAGGAAGCCGCCGAAATCTGGAAGTGGACTTTTTTGGCGGTGAACCACTGATGAACTGGCAGGTGGTAAAAGATCTGGTAGCATATGGAAGAGAGCAGGAGAAGATCCACAACAAAAATTTCCGTTTCACTTTAACAACCAATGGAGTATTGGTGGATGATGAAGTGATGGATTTTTGTAATAAAGAGATGGGCAATGTTGTCATGAGCATTGACGGCAGAAAAGAAGTACATGATCATATGCGTCCGTTCCGAAAAGGGGCCGGAAGTTATGATCTGGTTGTGCCGAAGTTCCGGAAGTGGGCAGAAAGCAGAAATCAGGATAAGTATTATGCCCGGGGTACCTTTACCCATTATAATCTGGATTTTTCCAAGGATGTACTGAGTCTTGCGGATATGGGTTTTAAGCAGATATCCGTAGAGCCGGTGGTGGCACCGGACACAGAGGACTATGCATTGAAGCCGGAAGATCTTCCAAAGATATTTGAAGAATATGACAATCTTGCCAGAGAGATGATAAAAAGAAAGAAAGAAGGAAGAGGTTTCAATTTCTTTCATTTTATGATCGATTTGACCGGAGGCCCCTGTGTATACAAACGTTTGTCAGGATGTGGTTCAGGAACAGAGTATCTGGCTGTAACCCCGTGGGGTGATCTTTATCCATGTCATCAGTTTGTGGGAGAAGAGAAATTCCTGCTGGGAAATGTAGACGAAGGTATTACAAAACCGGAAATCTGTAATGAATTCAAAAACTGCAATGTGTACGCCAAGGAAGAATGTAAGAAATGTTTCGCACGTTTTTACTGCAGCGGTGGATGTGCAGCCAATGCCTATAATTTTAAAGGAAGTATCAATGATGTCTATGATATTGGCTGTGAGCTTCAGAGAAAACGGGTAGAATGTGCGATCATGATAAAAGCTGCTGAGGCAGAAGAATAAGAGGTAAACAAAATGAAGAAAAAACAAGGAATTCTGGTCCTGATTCTCACAGTGATCGTGGTAGGTCTTCTGGCATTTACTACGGCGGTAGGATTTGGACCGACAGGGACAGGTGCGGCTAAGAATATCAAGACCGGTCTGGATCTGTCAGGTGGTGTGAGTATCACCTATCAGGTAAAGGGTGATAATCCTTCACAGGCAGATATGGATGATACGATTTACAAGCTTCAGAAGCGTGTAGAAGGCTACAGCGAAGAAGCGCAGGTGTATCAGGAAGGGGATGACCGAATCAATGTGGAGATTCCCGGAGTAAGTGATGCAAACAAGATTCTGGAAGAGCTGGGAAAACCGGGTTCTCTGGAATTTCAGGATGAAAATGGCAATGTTGTTCTGAATGGTTCCGATATTGCGGATGCTCAGGGAGCGGTATCTCAGGATCCTGATACCGGTGTAAAAGAGTATGTGGTTTCTTTGACTCTTACAAAAGATGGTACTGAGAAGTTTGCAAAAGCTACAGAAGAGAACCTGAATAAAGCAATCGCTATTGTTTACGATGGAGAGACTATCAGTGCACCAACAGTTCAGAGTGTGATTTCTGATGGTAAAGCGCAAATCAATGGCCAGAAAGATATAGACGAAGCCAAAGAACTTGCGTCCATTATCCGTATCGGTTCTTTGAAACTGGAACTGGAAGAACTTCGTTCCAATGTGGTAGGGGCTCAGCTTGGACAGGCAGCTATCAAAACAAGTCTGATCGCCGGTGGAATCGGTCTTGCCATCGTTGCACTGTTTATGATTATTGTATATACACTGCCGGGTCTGGTTGCTGCGATTTCTCTGGCAATTTATACAGGGCTCGAGCTTCTGATGCTCAACGCATTTGATCTGACACTGACATTGCCGGGTATTGCCGGTATCATTCTTTCTATTGGTATGGCGGTAGATGCCAACGTTATTATCTATGCTCGTATCCGTGAAGAGATTGCGGCAGGAAAAAGTGTAAGAAATTCAATTAAAACTGGATACCAGAAAGCTATGTCTGCCATCGTGGACGGTAACATCACAACCTTGATTGCTGCTGCGGTATTAGGTGCTATGGGTACCGGAAGCGTGAAGGGATTTGCCATGACTCTGGCTCTTGGTATTGTACTTTCTATGTTTACGGCACTTGTAATTTCAAGACTGCTGACAAATGCATTTTATGCGATTGGTTTCCGTGATGAGAAGTTCTATGGAAGACAGAAAGAAAGAAAAACGATTGACTTTGTAGGAAAACGGAAACTTTTCTTTACAATTTCCATTATTCTGATTCTTCTTGCACCGATCGGAATGGGAATCTTCTCTGCAAAAGATGGAAAAGCTCTGAATTACAGCCTGGAATTCATGGGTGGTACTTCCACAAATGTTACATTTAATGAAGAATTATCTATTGAAGATATTGATGAAAAAGTGAAACCTGTTGTACAGGAAGTAACAGGAGATGCGAATATTCAGGCAGCGAAAGTTGCAGGAAGCAATGAAGTTATCATTAAAACCCGTTCTCTTTCTCTTGATGAGAGAGAAACACTGAATCAGAAACTGGTTGAAGAGTTTGGTGTAGATGAGAACACAATATCTGCAGAAAGTATTTCTTCTACAGTAAGTTCTGAGATGAGACGTGATGCTGCAATTGCAGTTATAATTGCAACACTTTGTATGCTGCTTTATATCTGGTTCCGGTTCAAAGATGTACGTTTTGCTTCCAGTGCGGTTCTGGCTCTGGTACATGACGTACTGGTGGTACTGGCATTTTATGCACTGGCTAGAGTGTCTGTCGGAAATACATTTATCGCATGTATGCTTACCATCGTAGGTTATTCGATCAATGCGACTATCGTTATCTTTGACCGTATTCGTGAAAACCTGAAACTTACTGGTAAAAAAGCAGATCTTGCTGAGGTGGTAAACTTAAGTGTCACACAGACATTGACAAGAAGTATTTATACTTCCTTTACCACATTTATTATGGTATTTGTTTTGTTTATTCTGGGAGTGGCATCTATTCGTGAATTTGCACTGCCAATTATGGTAGGTATCATTTGCGGAGCATATTCCTCTGTATGTATTACCGGTTCTTTGTGGTATGTGATGAAAACAAAAATCAAAAAAGAAAAATAATGATTCATGAGGGTTGCTTTCGGGCAACCCTTTTATTGGAGAAAAATTATGGAAAAATGGGTAATTACAGCAAAACGGGCGGATTTTCAGACGATAGCAGAAAAATTTCATATTGATCCGGTTACTGCGAGGCTGATTCGAAACAGGGATGTGGTGGGAGAAGAGAATATCCAGATTTATCTTCATGGATCAAGAAATGATATGTGTGATCCCTGGAAATTGAAAGATATGGAACAGATTGTGCGTATTCTTACGGAAAAAATACAGGAGAAGCGAAAAATCCGTATCATCGGGGATTATGATATAGATGGAGTGATGTCAACTTATATTCTGTTAAAAGGATTGACGGGTGTAGGAGCGAATGTGGATCATGTAATACCGAATCGTATGACAGACGGGTATGGGATCAATGAAAATCTGATTGAACAGGCGTCCTGTGATCAGGTTGATACGATCATTACCTGTGACAATGGTATTGCTGCGTATTCTCAGATCCAAAGAGCAAATGAGTTGGGAATCACAGTTCTTGTGACAGATCATCATGAAGTACCCTTTGAGGATACGGAAAATGGAAGGTCAGAAATTCTTCCACCGGCACAGGCAATCGTAAATCCCAAGCAAAAAGCCTGCCATTATCCTTTCAAAGGACTTTGCGGAGCAGCAGTTGCCATGAAGGTGATGGAAGCATTATATCAGAAATTGCAGCCGGAAACGGATATTGTGGATCGGATGCTCCAATATGCAGCGATTGCTACGATTGGAGATGTAATGGATCTGGTGGAGGAAAACAGAATCATAGTAAAAGAAGGACTAAAGAGGCTGCATCATACACAAAATGTAGGTCTTCAAGAGTTAATACGTGTGAATAATCTGGAACCGGAGCAGATATCACCGTATCATATCGGATTCGTCATTGGTCCCTGTCTGAATGCCAGCGGCCGGTTGGATACGGCACTCAGGGCTTTGAAGCTTTTATGCTGTGATGACAGAGAGGAGGCGGCATGTCTGGCAGGGGATCTGAAACAGCTGAATGAAAGCAGAAAGGAAATGACTGCACAGGGAGTGGAAAAGGCAATCGAGATGGTGGAAACCACATCCCTGAAAAATGATACGGTTCTCGTGGTCTATCTGCCGGATTGTCATGAGAGTCTGGCGGGGATCATTGCAGGAAGAATCCGTGAACGGTACCACAAACCTTCTTTCGTACTGACCAGAGGAGAAGAAGGGGTGAAAGGTTCAGGACGTTCAACTGAGAGTTATTCCATGTATGAAAAACTTTGCGAATGTCGGGAATACCTGACAAAATTCGGCGGTCATCCTATGGCAGCAGGCCTTTCTCTTACAGAAGAAAATGTGGAACCCTTCCGTAAACGGCTCAATGAGTTGTCAGGGCTTGGCCCGGAGGATTTGATTGAAAAGGTTGCTATCGATGTGCCTATGCCTATTCATTACATACGAAAAGATCTGATACAGGAACTGAAAATTCTGGAACCCTTCGGAAAAGGAAACGAAAAACCTATATTCGCTCAAAAAGGCTTGCATATACAAGGAATCAGAGTATTCGGAAAAAACAGGAATGTGGTAAAAATGCGTGTGACAGACGAAGCCGGGTATGCAATGGACGGGGTCTACTTCGGAGATGGCGATCAATTCCTGAAAGACATGAGTAAAAAAGAAATATGGTCAGTAGTATACTACCCGGAGATAAACAGCTATATGGGGAGAGAGACCATACAAATCGTGATCAAAAGTTATCAGTGATACTTTGTGTTTCGTGGGGGAGTGCAGAAAATCGAGTAGTCCGTTTTAGAAGCAGGTCGTTCCCCTTCAGCTAACTGCTAACTCCGACTAAGACACTCCGGAGAGCCGTCGTGCCTAAGTCTCCGTAAGCAGTGGATCTTCAGGCTCACTTGCTCCAATGCTTCTAAAACGGACTACTCGATTTTCTGCACGTTTCCTCACGATACAAAGTGGCAACGGTGGTCTCTTTTATTATATGATTTATTATTATGAACTGCATATTTGTGCTGGATAATACGGTTGAATAATGTGATAATAAAAGCTGAACCGTGTCTTTGACTTGATTCATACGGTTATGATTATTCTTTTGGAGTTTTAAGCTTACTTTTTTACGTATAGCTCATTTACTTTATTGGCTATACGTAACAAAAGTAAGTTTGTCTGCCGCTGTCATTTTGTATCGTGAAAAAATGTGTAGAAAACCCAGTAGTCCGTTTTAGAAGCATTGGAGCAAGTGAGCCTGAAGATCCAGCGCTTACGGAGACTTAGGCGCGAAGGCTTTCCTGAGCGTCTTATGTCGGAGTTAGCGATTAGCTGAAGGGGAACGACCTGCTTCTAAAACGGACTACTGGGTTTTCTACACGTCCTCCACGAACAAAATCAAATATCATTAAAATCCCCGATCATATCTTTGATCGCCTGCATATGGTTATCGCTTTCAGTAATAACCTTTGAACATTTCTGTAGTTCTTTGCTGATTTCTTCGTATCTTTCAATCTTATCCAGATCTTTTTTATATCGCAGCTGATGTTCCAGACTTGCCCAGAAATCCATGCCTATGGTACGAATCTGTATTTCGGCGTGCATAGGTGTTTTGCCCTTTGAGAAAAAGACAGGGATTTCTACAATCATGTGGTAACTGCGATAACCATTTTCTTTTGGATTTTTAATATAGTCTTTAATCTGTAGGATATGGATATCGTCCTGGCTGGCAAGAAGATTGGCGATGGTATAGATATCGTTGATAAAAGGGCATATTACCCGGATGCCGGCCACATCATTCAGATGTTCCATAATATTCTCTTCCGTGAATTCATAACCCATTTTCAAAAGCTTCTGATAGATGCTCATGGGTTTTTTGATTCTTGTTTTGATGGTGGAAATAGGATTCCGGTTGTATTTGCTGGAAAATTCATCATCCAGAACTTCCAGTTTGGTACGGATTTCCCGGATGGCACAGCGATACATCATCATCAGATTATCAAATTTTTTTGTATTGTTGATAAAAATCTCAGGATTGATAGTACTGATCCAGTGCGATTTTTCCATCAGACCGGTAATAATCTCAGTTGCTATCTGAGAAGGATTTTTCTTATCTGTGCTGATAGTGAGGTCGGCTGCAGCTTCGTATTTGGGACGACGTTCTTCCATCAAATCACGAATGCCCTCGGGACTGCGACGACCGTTCAGTACCGGGCGATTCTGATCTTTTCCAACACGCATAAAAATGGTTTCCGGGGTTGCGGTGAGAAGAACCACATAACCGTTTTCTTTCATGGCTTTTACGTTCTCTTCTCTCAGGGCAGCACCGCCGCCGCAGGATATGATCAGGTTGTCTTTTTTCTGCAGTTCGAGGAGAAGATTTGTCTCCAGACTGCGAAAATAAGCATCCCCTTTTGTTTCGAATATCTGAGGAATGGACATACCTTCTCTTTCTACAATCATCTGATCCATTTCTGCGATTTCCATATGGTACATTTGATGAAGCTGGGAAGCAACGGAAGATTTTCCTGTTCCCATAAAACCAATCAGCACAATATTAGTCCGGTTATGTTCTTGTTGATTGGTATCATGTGATGAAACAGTTACTTTTGTATTTTCAGACATAATTGACTCCTTATCATACCTTTGATGCATAAGACTGTTTGTCCAAACGGCCTTAAATAATTCTTCTGATATTATACTAAGATTGGGATTTCTGCGCAAGCCTTTGTGTAAGGTAACTGTTTACTTTCTGAATTGTACAGACTATAATAAATAAAAAGCAAAAGTTTCCGTATAATCTGCTGCAGGTGTAGGGTATAGATATCGGTACAGAGAAAGGGGGAGAAAGATGGATTGCACTGATGAAATTAAACTGGAACTGACAGTCGAAAATGAAAAAGAAGGAATGTACTTTCCGGTGGAATTTCGGGTTCCTGATCATGTGGAAAAAATGGATATTTCTTACAGTTATCAGCGCTATGAGACGGATGAAGGTGAAAATGGTGAAATATTCCGCAAAGAAATCAATATTATAGATCTGGCAGTATGTGCACCGCAGGGTATTTATATAGGATCTTCAGGATCTGACAGAAGCAAGATTCATTTGTCAGCTTACGGAAGTTCTCAGGGATTTGCACCTTGTGAAATAACACCTGGTATCTGGCAGATTATTGTAGGGGCATACAAAATCGCTCCCCGTGGATGTCCGGTGGAATATAGAATTACGTTTCACAAAAAGCAGCTTCGGCTTTATAAAGGTGATACTCATATACATACCACCGGTTCAGATGGAAATTGTAATCTCGAAGAAATCGGAAGAATGGCAATAAAAGAAGGATTGGATTTTGTGTTTATCACAGATCACAATAATTATGCCCACAATTCACAACTGCCCCGGATGGAAGGACTTACGATACTTCCAGGTGCCGAATGGACGCATTATAAAGGGCATGCAGGAATGCTTGGTGCAGAAAGACCTTTTGATAATGCATTTTGTGTCAATACATCGGATGAGATGAAAGAAAAATTAAAAGAGGCAAAATCAAGAGGCGCTATACGTGTGTTAAATCATCCGTTCTGTCCGAATTGTGGATGGAAATGGGGAATGGATTCTGCGGATTACGACCTGGTCGAGGTATGGAATGGAGGAACCTGGTTTGCAGCCAATACAGCCTGCCTGAAATGGTGGGATGAAAAGCTTAAGAAAGGGGAAAGGATACCAATAACAGGGGGAAGTGATTTCCATAGAACCGAGTTTGGCAGAATGATAGGTTCTCCGTGTACCTGCCTTTATGCATGGTCGAGAACGAAAAAAGACTTGATGGAGGCGTTGGCATCCGGTCATGGATTTATTGTATATAGCCCGGAAGGACCAATGGTGGAAGCATTTGCAGATGAGTGTATGATGGGCGATGAAATTACTTCGGAACAGGACATCGTGTGGAGATTCTGGAATTTGCGCAGAGGTGATCAGATTGTTTTCATTTCGGATCGGGGTGAAGAAGTAATGGAAGTTCAGCCGTATGTGCATGAATATCATTGTACAAAAAGAATGGCAGGATCGAAGTACTTAAGAGCGGAAGTAAGAAGACAAACCGGAGCGGCAGGGAATATGCCTGCACTGGTAACCAATCCTTTTTATCTTGAAAGGAGATAAAGCTTTTATTATGTGGACAGACTGGGTCTGGATATGAAAAAATATTCATTGATTTTGCTGATTTATACATTTATTGATGCAATTGATAATCCCGTATATGGATTTCTTTCGGACCGCACCCGTTCAAAATGGGGAAGAAGACGGCCGTGGCTGATTATCGGTACACCACTGCTGGTTCTTTCGTTCATTTTGTTTTATAATGTGCCACAGTTTGTACAAAGTGAAAAGGGTATACTTTTCATTTATATGCTGTTAATGTATATCCTTACCGGAACATTGGATTCACTGATCAATGCAAATTATGGTGCGTTGTTCCCTGAATTATTTAAAGGGGATGAAGACAGAGCAAAAACAAATGGTATCCGACAGATTTTTCAGCTTTTAGCTATGGCTGTAAGTATTGCTCTTACACCGGTTGTAACAGATGCACTTGGATATCAGATGACATCTCTGGTTTACGGAATTCTTGCATTGGGAGTCATGATGTATTGCTTCTGGGGATGCAGAGAAGAAACAAATTATGAAGAAATGGAAAAGCCCAGACTGTTTGAAAGTATTTTTGCATTGTTAAGTAATCCGAAATTCTGGATTTTCGGTCTGGCGGGTGCGTTTTATTCCGCAGCTTATTCTCTCATTTCACAGGCATTGCCATTTTATGTAAAATATGCATTAGGTCTTGGCGGCGGTGCAACAACTGTTATGTTGGGAATTGTACTGGGGGTTGCGGTTATCGGAATCGTAATCTGGACTAAGGTAGTAAAGAAATCTTCTGTAATAGTTGTATGGCGTGCCGGTTTTATCGTTCTGGCAGTGGGCTTGATTCCCTTGTTTTTCGCAAAAACATTGCCGTTTGCTATTGCTGTTGCAGCGATTATTGGGATGGGGATTGCAGCATGTCTGACCACAATGGACTGTATCGGTGCTAAGATTATTGATGATGATTTTCAGAAACATGGTGTAAAACGAGAGGGAATTATCAGCAGTCTTGTAGGAGTTATGAACCGGTTAAATGGTCTTTATACTTCATTGGCTTTCTTTATGGCATCGGAATTTTTTGGGTTTGTCAGCGGAGATGAACCAGGTGCAGACCCAAGTCTGGCGTCCAGGATTTTGCTTTGTGTATTTCCGTTCGTAGCCATGATTTTGGCCAGTGCAATTTCGTTTTTATTTAAGACACCGGAAGGTGATAGGAATGAGTAAATTTTTAATCATAAATGCTGATGATTTTGGGTATAATCAGCAACAGAATCAGGCAATTATGAGCCTTCTGGAACAGGGGCTGATAATGTCAACTTCGCTGATGAGCGTTGCACCGGAAGCGGGAAGTGCTGCTGAGTATGCCACTGAAAATGATTTTGCAGTGGGAGTGCATCTTACCATTAATTCAGATAGTGATGAAAATAAATGGAACAGTCTTTCCGGGAAAAAATCTTTTCAGGAAGGTTTGCCCCATGATGGAAAGAAGCTGACGTTTTCTACTAAAAGAAAGGATGTCAGAGAGGAGCTGGAAGCACAATACCAGTTTCTTATACACAAAAGTGTTTCTGTTGACCATGCGGATAACCATTGTGGGACTCTTTATGGAATAAATGGAAGACGTTTTTACATTGATGCTTTTGATTTTTGCGCAAGCCATAAGCTGCCTTATCGTTTTCCAAAGACACCAGGGTTTCTGGAAAGACAGCTTGGAAATGTTCCCGCTGTATTAAAAAAGCTGCAAAAAATGATTGTACATGCAGGTGAAGTAAGAGGGGTAAAGATGTTGGATGATCTGGTTTCCAATCCATGGTCTATGGAAAGAATCGGTACGTACGAGGTGCTGCAGAAGTATTATCTGGATGCGGTAGATAACTGTATGGAGGGTGTTACGGAGATGTTTCTGCATCCGGCTCTTCCTCTTGATGGCAAACAGGGAGAATGGAAAAAACGGGTATTTGAATATGAGATACTGAAAAGTGGATGTCTTCTGGAGCGGGCAAGACAGAAAGGAGTTCACGTAGTATCCTGGGAAATATTTAAATAATTTAATAGTGGTATATTCTCTTGTGTTTTTATAGGCTTCATGCTAAAATAATGAAAAGAGTAAGTGAAAGCGGAGAAATGAGCAGGCTTTTTCCAACACGAAAGTGTTGTTGATGGTTATGCTCTTTTTTTCCGTTTTGGGATGGAGGTTTCTTATGGGTAAGTATGTAATGGCACTGGATGCGGGGACGACAAGTAATCGATGCATTCTTTTCAATGAAAAGGGAGAAATGTGCAGTGTGGCACAGAAAGAATTCACACAGTATTTTCCGAAACCGGGCTGGGTGGAGCATGATGCAAATGAAATATGGTCTACACAGCTTGGAGTGGCTGTAGAGGCTATGTCAAAGATTGGCGCAGCGGCAGAGGATATTGCTGCCATCGGTATCACCAATCAGCGTGAGACAGCTATTGTGTGGGATAAGAATACAGGAGAACCGGTGTATCATGCGATTGTATGGCAGTGCAGAAGAACTTCAGAGTACTGTGATACTCTGAAAGAAAAAGGTCTGACAGAAACATTTCGCAAAAAAACAGGATTGATCATAGACGCATATTTTGCAGGAACAAAAGTTAAATGGATTCTTGATAATGTACCAGGTGCCAGAGAGCGTGCCGAAAGGGGAGATCTCCTTTTTGGTACGGTGGAGACATGGCTGATCTGGAAACTTACGAAAGGTGCGGTTCATGTGACGGATTATTCCAATGCATCCCGCACACTGCTGTTTAATATTAACACCCTTGACTGGGATGATGAGATTCTGGAAGAACTGCAGATTCCCAGATGTATGCTTCCGAAACCAATGCCTTCCAGTTGTGTTTATGGGAATGCAGATCCATCTTTTCTGGGAGGACCGATTCCCATCGGAGGAGCAGCAGGTGATCAGCAGTCGGCTCTTTTCGGTCAGACTTGTTTCTATCCGGGAGAAGCGAAAAATACATACGGAACAGGCTGTTTCCTTTTGATGAACACGGGAGAGACTCCTGTTTTTTCAAAAAATGGACTTGTAACAACAATTGCATGGGGAATTGACGGAAAAGTAAATTATGCACTGGAAGGTTCCATTTTTATGGCTGGTGCAGCTATCCAGTGGCTGAGAGATGAAATGCGGCTGATCGATTCGGCAGCAGATTCTGAATATATGGCAAATAAAGTAAAGGATACCAATGGATGTTATGTGGTACCGGCCTTTACGGGACTGGGTGCGCCGTACTGGGATCAGTATGCCCGTGGAACGATTGTTGGGCTTACCAGAGGAGTGAATAAGTATCATATTATCCGGGCCACACTGGAATCCATTGCTTATCAGGCTTTTGATGTAATTAAAGCTATGGAAGCGGATTCAGGCATAAAACTTACTTCTCTGAAAGTAGACGGCGGAGCCAGCGCAAATGATTTCCTGATGCAGACACAGGCAGACATTATTCAGGAACCGGTGAAAAGGCCATCCTGTATTGAGACTACTGCTATGGGTGCTGCTTATCTGGCGGGTCTGGCAGTAGGATATTGGTCAAATAAAGAAGATGTAAAAGCAAACTGGTCTATCGACAGGGTATTTGAGCCGGCGATTTCAGAAGAGAAACAGGAGAAAAAAATAGCCGGATGGCATAAGGCAGTTCGCTACGCCTTTGACTGGGCAAAAGAAGAATAAGTTACAGGGAAAAAACAGTTACAATAGAATAGAACAAAACGGGATAAAACAGGAAAGGACTTACATAATTATGGCTTCAAAAGTTAAAGACATGACCAGCGGTTCACCGGGAAAGCTGATACTGACATTTGCAATTCCCTTGATGCTGGGAAATGTTTTTCAGCAGTTTTATACAATGGTAGATACTATGGTGGTGGGTCAGGTCGTGGGAGTGGAAGCTCTTGCGGCACTGGGTGCCACAGACTGGCTGGTATGGCTGGTTCTTGGTGTGGCAACTGGTATGACACAGGGCTTTTCCATTCTGGTTTCTCAGTATTATGGATCCAGAGAGTGGGATAAGCTGAAAAAATCAGTGGCCCATAGTTATATGCTTACAGCAGTGGTGGCATTGATTGTGTTGGCAGTCAGCCAGTTAGTGATTCACCGGGTCATGATATTTTTGAATACTCCTGAAAATATCATAGACATGTCCATGTTATATCTTAGAATTGTATTTTGCGGAATTCCGGTAATATCTGCCTATAACATTCTGGCAGCCATACTGAGAGCAATGGGCAACAGCCGTTCTCCATTGCTTGCCATGATACTGGCAGCGGTGATCAATATATCATTGGATCTTTTGTTTGTAGCTGTATTTGGCTGGGGTGTGGCGGGAGCTGCCATAGCAACTGTACTGGCTCAGGGATTTTCGGCAGTATATTGTTTCTTTGTATTACGTAAGATAGATCTTTTGCATCTGGAAAAGAAACATTTCAGACTTGAGGGAGGGTTGATTTATCGTCTCTTTTATCTGGGCGCTCCCATTGCCATGCAGAATGTGATAATATCCATCGGTGGTCTGGTGGTACAGTATGTGGTGAATGGATATGGTTTCCTGTTTGTGGCAGGATTTACTGCGACAAATAAGCTTTATGGAGTGTTGGAACTGGCAGCTATATCGTACGGGTATGCAATGACAACTTATGTGGGGCAGAATCTTGGTGCCGGAGAAATTCGCAGGATCAAAAAAGGTGTTTTCAGCGGAACCATCATGGCATTGATTACTTCTTTTGCAATCTCAGTAATCATGATTCTGGCAGGAAGAAATATATTGGCACTCTTCGTGTCGGGGGAAGCGGAGCAGGTAAAACAGGTTCTTGATATCGCATACAAATATCTGTTTATTATGGCATGCTTTCTCTGGGTACTGTATCTTCTGTATGTGTACCGTTCATCCATACAGGGACTGGGGAATACAGTTATTCCTCTTGCAAGCGGCATAGCGGAATTTATTATGCGTATCAGTGTGGCACTGTTGCTTCCGAAACTGATCGGGCAGAATGGAATTTTCTATGCGGAAATCTGTGCCTGGACAGGGGCAGCGTTACTGTTGGGAATTAGTTATGCGTGGATTATTCGGGGGTATACAACCGAACAGACAGTTGTCTGAGAATACGAGTTAAAAAAGTTGGATATATTACATTTTTCTTTCACAAATATGGAGTGATACGATAAAAATATAACAAAAACTACTGTTTTCAAGTAGTAATACTTCTTTTAAAGTAAGAATTGCCTGTTAATAATCATTGAAAATAAGTAATTCATGTGTTAGTATAATTACAACAAAGATGCAAAGGGGCATACAGTTTCGGCTGTATGCCTTTTCTATTTCAAGTAAAAAGCAGGAGATTCTGTGGAAGTAAAAAAACTTTTAATGATATTTCAGGTGTATGTGCGAAAAAAAGGAGAAATATCAAATATGCGAAGGGGCGTATGTATCAGAAGATATGTACGCCCGTTTTTTGTCTTTCACATTTTAAGCGAGGAGGATTGGTAATGTCGAATGGTCTTATTGCAGTAATTATTATCACAATTGTAATTGTAGGTGCGATTGTTACAAAACGATGTACAGAGTTTTTGTTTTTAGGATCTGTTCTTGGTGCGATTGTTCTGTTTGGAAAGGATATGCCGATGGAATATGTCGGAATCCTGCAGGAAGTGGTTGGTGATCCCGATAATGTATGGCTGTGGCTTGTCTGCGGTCTGTTCGGAAGCTTGATTGCCCTTTTACAGGCGGCAAAGGGAACGTTTGGATTTCAGAGAATTATAGAAAAAATATGTAAAAATGAGCGCAGGACGATGCTCGCATCGTTCATTCTCGGAATTCTGATTTTCGTAGACGATTATCTGAATGTTCTGACGGTAGGTGTGTGCATGAAAGGTGTCTATGATAAGCGTAAAATTCCAAGAGAATCACTGGCATTCATTCTTGACTCAACAGGTGCACCGGTGTGTGTACTGCTGCCGTTTTCTACCTGGGCAGTATTCTATGCGAACCTGTTTTATTCCGAGGATGCTGTGGCAAACAGCTTTTCATCAGGAATTAATGCATACATACACGCAATTCCGTTCTGTTTCTATCCATTTATCGCACTGTTTATCGTCTTTTTATTCTGTATGGGATGGTTCCCGAAGCTTGACTCAATGAAAAAAACTTATCAGCGAGTAGCAGAAACAGGTATGGTATACTCTGAGGCAAGTAAAAAATACAACATGAATGAGCCGGAATACACAGGCGAAGGCAATGTATGGGATTTTATCATTCCAATTGGACTTCTGATTGCAGTCGGTATTGCATCCGGTGAGATTCTCCTTGGTGTTCTGGTAGCAATCATTACATGTCTTGTTTTATATGTACCGAGAAAATTGATGAGTATGGAAGAGTTCTTTAACTCTATGGTAGAAGGCTTTGCAACCATGCTTTCCATCTTCTTTATGCTGGTTGGTGCGTTTTCACTGGCAAATGTATGCGGTCAGCTTGGATTGACAGAATACCTGATCGATCTTGCAAAACCATTCCTGTCAGCATCCCTGTTTCCGATGCTTACCTTCCTGCTTTTGGCAGTACTTGCGTTTGTTACAGGTTCCAACTGGGGAATGAGTGCGGTAGTCATCCCGATTATGATTCCGATGTGTGTGGCATTGAATGCAAATCTGGTTCTTACGATGGCAGCCATTATTTCCGGTGGTGCGTTTGGAAGCCATGCTTGCTTCTATACGGACGCAACGGTGCTGTCTTCGAACAGTGCCGGAATTGACAATATGGAGCATGCGCTGACGCAGTGGCCGTATGTATTTATTTCGGCAGGGTTGTCGTGTGTACTGTTTTTGATCATCGGAACCGTTTTGTAAAAAACTGCTGGGATTATTCAAATTTATTATTTTGAAGATATAATGTGATTTAAAAATATTATGTTATAATAGGGAAAACAAAAGTAGGAGGATTTGTAGATGAGTCATAGCAGATATGTAGTAACGATTACAAGACAGTTCGGACTTGAGTTTCCGCAGTCTTATCCACAAGGCACTAAATCTGTTGCATTGAATATACACAACTTTCAAAAAATGCCCCAAATATAAGGAATCCTGTTCCT
>SFGF01000160.1 GCA_004556655.1 Lachnospiraceae bacterium
ATTGATGTTGTGCTGTTGCTTTTTACTGAAAGCTGCTACTAACGACTCATAAATCTACCCTTAATCGTGTATTGGATGATAGTTGCGGATTTTAGGATTCAGATAAATTCGCAACATTTCGTTTGCTACTATTTTTGCAACTTTAAAATCGCAAATCGTAGAAAAATTAGGGTCTCTTTCAAAATAAAATGTTTCCATTGTCATTTGAATATCTTGTTTTCCTCTCAGAAAAAAGTACTTATCCAAATGCGTACTTCCCGAACGGTAGTATTTATAGAAATCAATGTTCTTATTGTAGAAATTCTCTAACTGATTCAGTTCATTGATGAAATAATTTTTCAGCACACAATCTTGTCCGTTGGGGCGCATCATTTCGATGTTATACACTTTCCTGTAATAGATTAGTTTACTAAAAAACTTGGGTTTTATTATCTTGAAAAAGAATATTTCATCCATTTCACTTTTGAACTTATAAAACGAAACTATTTCTTTCAATTCCGAGAACCCCTGTTCCAACAGCAATATTATTTGAGGAATATCTTTAATCCTGTCATTTAAATCGAGTTCATGCATCCTGATTTGATGTTCTAATTTTTCTGCAATGTTTTTTATCTTATCTTTCATTTTTATTGATTTTGAGTAAAAAAAAGGATGATATCGTCAGTTGACGACACACAAAGGCGTTCACTGAATTCCGATAGGATTCAGTGAACGCGAAGCAACAACATGTCGCTGAAAGATAATTAGTGATAGATTTGCCAGAAATACATAATACAGAATTTGTTGAAATCAACACCTAATCTTACTTATAACTTCCTTTGATTCCGTAGTCGGTATCCTGATTATTCAGCGATTTAGTACCGACAAGATGAGTTTTTCCGAAATTAAAATTCCAAGTGAGCGTGGCAACGAGAATTCGGGATGCATCGCTAAAACTTTCTCTTCGGAAAGGCGCTTGTGCATTTTTGTTTTCCATAATGGTTCGGGAAACATTCTTAAACGGATTGAACGCACCTATGCCAAAAGAAAAATTAGTCGCATTGTACCGGATAGCCAAGTAGTGATAATTACCATCCTTTATGACGGTTTCGCCGTATAACCTTTCGTCAAAAGGCTGTAGCTGGCCTATCAGCATCCATTTCTTATACATTGCCAAAACATCTGCCCTGTAATAAAAATTAGAATGGGTATGCGAATAGTTGTTCCCACGACTGTCAAAGTGGTTGAAGCCTCCTGTAACCGAAAATTGCAGGAAGTTTTTTATCATCCCTACTTTCAATGTTATCTCCGCATTATACTTATTCCAATCTTTCATGTTTTCGGGCATTGTCAGGAACACATTTCCATGTTCTCTTTTCGATTCCATGATAGGATTGTGTTTGTAGTGATGATGCAGGCTTGCATTGAAAGCGAACAACCCTTTTCTGTTTTCGTAATATAAATTATTATTCAGATTCAGGTACGGTTGAAGCAACAGATTCCCTTTCTCGGCAAGATACGAGTCAAGACGGATTTCCGTGTCGGCCAACTCCATCAGGGTTGGATTCGTTTGACTCATCTCCGCATCATACCGGATAAAAGAATTATCACTGAACCGATAGCCAACCATCGCTTTGGGTAAGAAATGGTAATAGCTTTTGGTAACAGATACATTGGAAAAATGCAGGCGATTCAGGCGAAGTCCCAAGCTATAGCTGAATTTGCCCTTACTATAAAACCACTCTGCAAAAACCGACGATTCCGCCTGATTCAAATCCGATTTGAATTCCTCGCCCTGATTAATTGTCTGCTCTGTAAACGACTGAATATGTTTTATCCCGAATTTCAAATTTCCATGGGCAAATCCTTTTTCGTATATGCCTTCGGCAATCAGTGAATATTTATCGGAAAACAGTTCCGAACGTTCGCTGAAAAGAGTATCAACATCGTTGTATTCGCAGTAATTCCGCGAAGATGCTGCGTTCGCATAACTCCCCACCACATTAGCATATATTTTCTGATTTTTGGGTAAACCATACTGGTAATACAAGTCGATGGTAGGAACATTAATTTTTTGCTGACTTCCGTCAAAAATCAACCCTTTGTCCGTGCCATTCTCTTTTAGAAAACTGTTGAAATCGTTGTGAGGCTGATTGCTCAGATTATATTTCAACTTGGCATTGAAAAAAGCCGAATCGCTCTGCTGATAGTTGTATGTCAGCGAAAAATCATGCATTTGGTACGAATAATCACCTCCGGCACTGATTTCTTCCCTCAATATAGGGGATGAATTTTCAAACTGATAACTACCTGTGCGATTTCTGTTATTCGTGTTGATGCGTTGAAACGCTGCGGTGTAGTTCAAAGCATATTCCGATTTTCCTTTGTTGAATTTGGCAAAGAAAACATCGCCCCCTGCAAGGATATTCAGCGAGTTCATCAAATCCACACCAACAACACCGCCTTTATCATCCCTTACTACCACGTAGTTGATAACTTTGGAAGCATGTCCGTATCGGATACCTGCATAATCCGAATATTCTATCCGCTTGATTTGGCGGGGTTGCAAGGTCTGAATTTCTTCCGGCGTGGTATTTACGCCGTTAATCTGCAAAATGACTTTCCCGCCGTCGGATGATGAAATCGTATTCAGCATCGGATTGATGTTCAAGCCGGGAAGCATCATTGTATTCAGCAATTGCATTCCGTTGGCAGAATGGCTGATTTGCAATTTTGTCGGGAACACAATCCGTTGGTTAATCTTGTTTATTGTGGAAGAAGCAGAAATCACCACTTCCCCAAGTAACAAAACATTTTCATTCAAATACACATCTATTTGTGCTGATTCCGTCAGATTCTGTATCAAAATCCGCTTTGTTTCAAATCCTAAACAGGATACTGACAGCACATAATTATCTGTGGGAAGATTTTCAAATTCAAATCTTCCGATAGTGTCTGTCGTTGTTCCTTTCAGAAAGACTGAATCTTGTTTGAATAGAACGACATTAGCAAACTCAACAGGTGTTTGCGTATTTTGTTGAAGTACTCTTCCTGAAACATGAATCGATTGTCCGGACACACTTAGGCCGGAATACAGGAAAAATACGATAAGATATAATAATCGAGCTTTATTAAAGTCCATACTTGTTTTCTTATAATGGGTTACGGATACAGATATAGCATCTGCATCATAAACCTCATGAATAAATGATAACCTTAATTCCGCAACACTATAATTTAACTTTATTTATAAGTTCCTGAGCAACAAAAAGTTGCCCAGGATTTTGCCATGTCAGAATTTTCACTTATC
>SFGF01000161.1 GCA_004556655.1 Lachnospiraceae bacterium
ATATTTTGATATATTGCGGAATATTATCTTCGTTTAGTTGCCCTTGTATGCATCCCGCTTTGAAACTTCAGCCATTTGCAATCTCTACATTTTTACCTGCAAAGGCGATGCCATATTTTACGATTTCCTTGATTCCACGATCCTTCATATCTGTATCATAGTGCTTATCCTCAATCTGCTTCAGAGCCTCAGCGGCAGATGCAGATAAACCTACATCATCCTTTGTCGCTTTGAATTCCATGATAACGCCCGGCAAAGAATGTACCTTAGGCTCCAACACAAGATCGAATCTTCCCTCTCCGGATTCCCTGTTTGATCTGATGTAATATCTGGAGGACATGCCTGCTGCCAGTCCAAGCATCATGCCATGGCAAAAGCTTTCTGACGCTCCATCAAAACAACTGATACAGGTGATCATATATTTTCGAAGGAATTCCTGAAATTTCTTCCCATCATTCAGATACAGTGCTTTTTCGAGTCCTGCCATGACATTGCCATCCACTGTCCCCCTGAGCCAGGATAAAATCTCTGTATTGTAAACTCTGCGAATCTCCTTATTCGGTAACGCCAGTTCCATAAATGACCCAAATTCTGTTTCAACCGCATCGCTTACAGGTTTTAAATATCCTGCAAGTAACAAGAAACTGAAGATGGTATCTGTTCCATCCGTTATCCTCGGATAGATGACATCCATATTTAACGATGCCTGAACGGTCTGCCCCTGCAACAGTGCAAAAAGGTTTTCTGCAATATCCGGTGTAAAAGATATCATGATTTCCCGGATGATCTCATTAGCACTGGTATTGATCCAATATGGTTTCGCCTGACAGTTATTATAAAAATAATTGGCAACAGACCATGGATTATAGATTTCTGTACTTCCGAAACGATATCCATCGTACCACTCACGAAGTTCTTCCAGTTTTGCCTCCTGTCCGTAGTACGCTGCCATGGTGTTCACTTCATCCACGGTAAATCCAAAGTATTTGCTGTATTTCTCATCAAGTACAGAATTTACGATTAGATTATTAAGTCCACTAAACAGATTCTTCTTTGACACAGGTCGGATGCCGGTAAGGACACCAAAAGCAAGAGAAGGGTTATCCTTAAGGCCACCGGACATAAAATTACGCATAAATGTAATCACTTCATTATGGAAATTTCTGGAATGTCCCTGCCTAATCGGAGTGTCATATTCGTCAATGAGAATGACGACCTTCGACTGATGATGTTTTTCCAGCATGCGTCCCAGATTCAGAAGTGATCTGGTATACTCCACATCACTCAGCTTATCCGTCTGCATTCTGGACAAATAATCCTGTTCCACCGGATTAAGGCTGTTGCTTGTAAAAAGCTCATCGTGCCGCATAAATTCATCACGAATCACATTTTTAATTGCCGCATAAGTACTGGCCCAATCCGAAAACTTTGCATCTTTGAAAGTGATGGAAATCACCGGAAATGCACCTTGCATCTTCTGATATTTTTCACCGCATGCCCAAATCTGTTTATCTTTAAAGTAAATAGATGTATCCTCTTTCGTTTTTTCAAAAAAGGTTTTAAGCATATCAAGAGCAAGTGTTTTGCCAAATCTTCGTGGTCTGGTAAACAAAATGGCCGGAACCTGATCATCAATCAAATCACGAATCAGAAGCGTTTTATCTACATAATAACTGTTCTTTACCACATCCATGTAAGATGTATTCCCAACTGCGAGGGAAAGGATCTCTCCATTTCCTTCTTTAGGTTTTGCGGTACCCAGGTATGCATATACCGTCTCTTCCGGAACCATCCAATTGCGACCTGTTCTCAAAGCACCTTCCAGTTTTCCTGCATTGCATAATCCAACTACGCTTCTGGTTGATAAGCCCATGATCCCGGCGGCTTCTTTTGTTGAAATATATCTGATATCGGTCATGTCTTCATTCCTTTCTGAACATCCACAAGATTTTCTCTGGCCGAAATACAGAAAATTATAATGACTTTAGATAATCCTCTACGTTCAGATATTGAATACCTTCCAGACTACCACTTTCACCACGATAAATGACATATTTTCCGGTAATTTCTCCATAGCGATGGCTTGTCATAGCACATTTTTCCTCGTCTTTCAAATGGCGGCTCTGTTCTGGAACCTGTTCTTTACTGTACTTCACTTCGTAGATCTTGCAGTTAAGTTCCTTTGGGTCAAAAACTACCATATCGAACTCTCCGACTGCAAATTGAAGCTTGAATACCTTTTTCTCCGGATGAGCAATTTTCGTTTCCAGTAAAACAATATCTTCCATCATTCTTCCACGGATCTCACTGAGCAATCTATCCAGGATTCTCTGTCTTTCAACCAGCGATAATTCACTGAACTTTGCATCGAGAAGCAGATTAGACACAATCGCATTGGCCTGCGCATATCGCATACCTGGCTGAGTAATTACAGTCACACTTTCTTTTCGATTGACTTCCGGCAATGATTCGAGATCAATCTTCATAATCAGATCCAATAAGGTAAGGTATTCCTCTATCTGTGCCATATGATAATCTTCAATCTGAATGCTTTGCTCTTCCCTGTCTCTAAGCAGATTTGATGCCGTAACAGCAATATCATGCGACTTGAATGTTCTTTCAACAACCCTTCGCGTGAAGCTGTGATTGATGTTTTCAACTACACGATTGATTACATTCGTCAGCTCTCCCTTTTCATACAGATCCAATAATGAGCGGAAATGTCCACCATATTCATACATCTTAAGGGAATGCTGGATGTTTTTTGCAATCGCTGTATCAATATATTCTTCCGCACTTCTGGATGAAGCAAAGATAGCATCTTCATTGTAATTTACACCGCTTAAACTCATGGTTCCACCATAACGGATATACTCATCAATTCCTTTGATTCCGAGAACCTCCTCAAATTCACGATACGGGATGAAGGTTGTATGCATCATAATGCATCGATCATACAGCTGTTCCTCTTTTGAGAAGGCAAACCCCAAAGAATCCGTTCCCGATAAAACAATCTTCATTCCGCTGCTGGCATAAATATCTGAGAAGAGTGCCGCACCTTCGATGAAGTCCTCCATGAGTGTTACCTCATCGATAAATACATCCCGCATCTGGTTGTTCGGACATTTATTAAAAATTTCCCAGATTGTCTCATAGCTTTTCATGTTATCTGATCTCCTGTTATTGTTATTCCATGTTTCCCCTGAGCCTTAGCAGCGCATCCACTATCCGCGATGCCACTTCCTCCTTGCTCATCTTCGCGAGCTCCTCCACTCCGTCT
>SFGF01000004.1 GCA_004556655.1 Lachnospiraceae bacterium
TAATGCATTTCGAATTCTGCATGTCATACTAAATGAGATAGAAGTTAATTTAAGCCATATTTTCTGTGTCCAACTCACATATGATGGCACTTTTTTTAATGGATATTTGCGAATTGTCTCTTCCAGCATCTCCCAACTAACATAGCATTTTCCCTTTCCATCTGTTCTCAAAATCATCTGTCCTTGATAAAGACAGGTAAGCCAAATATCATACAGGCTATCTGCTTCAAGCTTAGGCATCTTTGTGCAAATATACTCATGCCGTTGTTTTTTTGCTTCCAGTGCTTGAAGTCGTTTTTCAGTACTCAACAAATGCATGACAGAATTCTCTTGCTGCCGATAAGCATACAATCTTTTATTTGTATATACTAGTTTTCTCGCGTTTGCCAATACTCGATATGTCCAAAATTCGTCATCTATTTTACTGTCTGTGGGAAAACGAACATCGTCAATAGTGCTTTTTCGATATAGTTTATTCCAAATTAACTGTCTAAATATTCGGTCCCGAATATTCTCCATAACCGCTTCTTCTGCGGTAAATTTCTTCATTTCAAATGGAGCTGTAATATTGTCAAACTCGACATTATCATCATATACAGTATGAAAGCCACACTCCACAATATCAATATCATCACGAAACAAGTCATGCAAAAATTCATACATAGTTGGAGCTATATAATCATCACTATCTACAAATGCCACAAAGTCTCCTCGTGCAATATCAAGTGCCCGATTTCTTGCCTGTCCACCCCCACAGTTGCTTTGATGGATTACAGTTATACGACTGTCAAGATTCTCCCATTTATCACAAATTTCTGGACAACGATCCGGTGAACCATCATCAATTAATATAATCTGAAGATTTTGGTATGTCTGATTTACAATGCTCCTAATACATTGACGTAAATATTTTTCCACTTTGTACACTGGTACAATTACGCTAATTAAATCATCCATATCCAGTACGCTCCTTATTCATAGCAATTCTTCAACAAATATTTTGCATAAAAACGGTAAATCGGCTTATATCCGGTTGGCCAATGCAAAATCAAACTAGCGAGGATCTGTTGTTTTGTACTCAAAAGTGGAATCCATCCTTTATGTTCTTTCAACAAATTCCATATTATTTTTTGTTCTCGCGAAAATTCGCCTGTTTTGTCCATCACCAGAGAATTATACACGTTGATACACGTCCCGATATAAGCTTTCTCCGCCGCTTCCGTCATTCCATCAATTTTCATGTCCAGGATCAGTTGCTTCACACGAATTGGGTCAAAGATTTTATGCTGATTCAGAGAAGCCCTAGATGTCGATGTGCTACGCACTAAATAATGATACTTGCAGATATCTTGAAAAACTGACCTATTGGCACTAGAAAACAAAATATAGTTCATAAGTAAGTCTTCATTGATTTTAATTCTTCTGTCCATCATCTCAGTGTGTAACAAACTATGGAACAAGTTCTTGTGAAAGAGCTTGTTACACAGGCCTGGCTCGACAAGCGAGCCGTCCAACAGGTCCTTCAGCCCTGTTGTTCTATCTTGCTGCACAAGACAGCCTGTATTATGAAAGTAACTAATCCGTCCGTCCGCAAATATCATCTGATATCCACAATGAGAAATATCAGCCCCATATTGCTCTGCATTTTTCAAAAGCATTTCATACATATCCGGCTCAATTTCATCATCACCATCCACAAAACCAATCCACTCACCGGATGCCTGCTCCACTCCTGCTAAACGTGCAGCCGTTACTCCACGATTTTTCGTATGTATTACTAGAACCCGCTCATGCTGAGAAGAATATGCATCAATTATTCTTCCGGTTTCATCTGTCGAACCATCATCTACTGCGATGACTTCAATCTCCGAATAGGTTTGCGTCAAAATACTTTCTAATGTCCTTATTATCGTAGACTCTACGTTAAACGCAGGCACAACCACACTAATCATAGTTTTTATTCCTCAAATAATTCAATCAGCAGTTTTTCAACTGCCTGCACAGTTTTTCCTGTGCTAAAATCTTTTCCTCTCTTTTTCGCCTGCTTCATGTAATGTTCCAGCAGTCCAGGTTCCACAAAGAAACGTTTGATTCCCTGATACAAGGCCTCCTCATTATTCTCAACCACGACACCATATTCATTATTCTCTCCCAACATTTCTTTCATGCCCGAAACTTTGACAGTGCAAATAGGAATTCCAATAATCAAAGCTTCCGTTGCAGCAGTGGAAAACCCCTCTGCATAACTGGCACAGACAAACAAATCACTCTTTGCCACATACTTATAGGGGTTTAGCTGATACCCCAAAAGAGTAACGTTGCATTCCAACCCATTTTGTTGAATATATTCCTGGAGGCTATTGCGTTCCGGTCCCTCTCCAAGCAAATACAGATGAACCGGATGCCCTTGTTCTTTCAACCGTTTTACAATCCTTGCCACCCGATCAAATCCCTTGCTCTTTAATAGTTTTCCCACGCCTACCAGCTTGATCTCATCAGAAAACATGATTCCCGGCTCTATCGCTTCCTGCGAAAGGCAGACGATTTTATCGCTCTCATTGGTGTTATACAGTACCTCATGAGGCACAGGAACCTGCAACGCCTGTACGAAATCCTGTTTTACCGTCTGGGAAACACAGACAATACGGTCAAACCGTCGATAGCACGCTTTTGCTTCTGCTACGTTTCTAAAAGACACTCCTGCTCTTTCTGCCGTATGCTGTTCAATATGAATCCATGCCAGCTTTTTTATGGTTGGATCATTGCACCCACTGACCACTCTGGCACAAGGGCCTTCCAAATATGCTATTTCGATATCGTAATGTTCTTTAATAATAATTTTGTGAAGCTGCTCCGGGCTAAGTAATTTCATCAGATGCGAATTTCCCGGAATCATTTTCTTGCACCAAGATTTGTAATGAACATCTTTTCTTAGGAATTGACGATTTTCTCCGCAGTCAAATAATGTCATCACTGTTATATCAAATTTTGAATAGTCCATGTTATTAACCAAATTAACGAGAACCTTTTCAGCTCCTCCTTGGCCAAGATCATGTATCAGGAAAAGTATCTTTATCATCACAATAACCTCAAAAATATTTCTTAAGCATCCTTAGTCTTTATAATTTGGGCTGGAACACCTCCCACAACACAGTTATCAGGAACATCATGAACCACAACCGCATTTGCCCCAACTACAACATTGTTTCCTACATGAATTGATCCTAGTATTTTAGCTCCACATGTAATCATTGTATTATTCCCAATAACTGGGGGATCGCTTTTCCCTTTATATCCAATCGTTACCTGTTGGTTAATCCAGCAATTTTCTCCGATAGATTTTGCTGCTATCATAGTGCTAAATCCATGCTGAATATACAAACCTCCTCCTATTTCAAATGCATCTAAATATAATGTGTCCATAGGAGGATAAAAAATCTGAAACAACCGCCGTCTAATTGGATGACGGCGATTCCTGTAAGCAACTAAATTTCTAAACTCTTTGTATTTCCATAATAAATATGCCATTCCTTTCCAATCGGAACAATGGGCCTCACATATCTCTTTCCATCTATCAAGATCTGCTTTCAACTTTTCATCCTTGTTGAGTAATAAACTTGGTATTATATAGCGAACATACATTAAGAAAGTCATTTCTCTTTTGCCCCCATTATTCTGCAATGTTTTATTTTGCTTTCATTTTAATTACTCTGGTTAAAATCCACCCCATTGGCGTACACAAAACTGTGAGAAGTTTTTTTGGCGACTCTCGAATATAATTTTTGTTTTTAGTAATTTGACTGCTTGAGCAATAGTGAATACACTCTCTAATCAATCTTTTTCTACTAGTTGGATACTGCATCGCTACTTTTCGAAGAAAGGCAAATCCACGGGGATTTTGCAAATATTGTTTCCACATTGTACCTGTTGAGCCATCCGCCTGATATTCAACTTCACATATAACATCATTCAAGACGCATAACTTATATTTTTGATCTACTAATGTATATTTATAGACCAAACCCACATACTTTTCTCCTGGGAAAACCGGATATGGAGGAACACTGTTGATCACATCAGTACGGTAAATCAGTTTCTTATCTCCTGAACCTCCAGAGGCATAGTACCCGCTCAAAGTGGTCTCCTGCATTCCATTCGGGAATCCTTTCCCAATAAGGTTTCCAGAAAAGTCTGCATCCAATGCAATCAATCCGGCATAATCATTTTCTCTGACCTTTTCCCAGATTTGTTTTATTTTTCTGACTGCACCCGGAGCCATTTTATCATCAGAATCGATGCAGACATTCAATTCTGTATGAATGTTTGCATATGCCGTATTATGGGCTGTATGCATTCCACCATTTTCTTTGTAGATATATTGAATTTCAAATCCGTTTTCTTCTTTTTTCCATCTTTTGACCATATCTACGGTTTCATCAGTAGATCCGTCATCCACAATCAGCCATATAAAATCCTTACAATCCTGCTCACGCAAGCTCTCATAAGTACGGGGCAAAGTATGTGCCCGATTATAGGCTGGCGTAAAAACTGTGAGTAACACCATGCCATTTACCTCTCTGCCATTTCCATATAAAAATTTTCCAATTTGTTTGCCGCAGTCGAAATGTCATAGCCGGCTTCCTGAATCTCTTTTGTATGGTTTTCATGTTGCCGACCACTCTGTTGCAAAATATGCTCCGCCCATCGTGCTGGAGATTCTTCCAGTGCCACGCTGGAAACAAGGCCCTTGGTTACAATGCATTCATCTGATACATGATCTGAAATAATGCATGGCAATCCCGACGCCTGTGCCTCTATCATCGTAACAGGAAGTCCCTCATACAAAGAGGGGAACACAAACACATTCATGGCCTGCATCAATCGATTAACGTCCGAACGAACGCCCGTAAAAATAATTCTATCTTGTATTCCCATATTTTTTGCTTTTTCTTTAACCAGGTTCATCCCTTCTCCTCCGCCAACAAGAAGGAGTCTTGCTTCTGATTTTTGCTTTAATACTTCCTGAAACACCTCCAAAAGAAACATATGATTTTTAGCTTCTGTAAAATTTCCTACATGACCAACAATCATTTCCTCACCAAGTCCCAATTCCGAACGGACTTGCCTGTCAATATCCATCGAGTACTGATATTCCTCAGTATCAATCGCATTTCTGATAATTTTGTATTCATTACCAGAAAACATCCAATCGCCAGCTTGTTTCCCACACGCAAACATATGGGTAGCATACTTTGGAATCTGTTTCATGTAATGAAGTTTTATAGGATATTTAATGTTTTTTACGGCACTACTGGAATGACAATGAGCAATCCGAACCGGCACATCACATTCCTTGGCGCACTGCAGTGCAACAGAACTCAAACAATCCTGATGAACATGAACGATATGATATTCCGGGTGTTCACGAAAAAACTTTTTTAATTCTGCACGATACGACTTACTCCACGGAACAAGCTGGGAAACATGATAAATCTTACCACCTAATTCAATAATCTTCTGGTCATAATCAGCTTCAAAATCACGATGAACCAGAAAGTCAAACTGGATTTTTTTTCGATTAATATGGCGGTAATAATTCATCAACATGGTTTCTAAGCCACCGCGTCCCATATAAGTAACTATTTGTAAAACTCTAATCATTGACTTTCCTCACTTATATAATTCCCCATGTAAAATGCATCTGATAATAAAAGAATACCAAAAAAACAGCAATCAAAACCATTTTTACAAGCCGTGCAGATTCTTTGGTAAACATATGGTCAATAAGCCACGGAACCGCAACATATCCCTGCAGCGTCGTAAAGATCGGAATTCTGCCGATGTATATACCCGATGAGAAAGCACTTAACAAATAAATCATAGCAGTACAAATGCTGCAGTTAACACACATATTAATAACATGAGAGTTTTCCTCATCAACATATCGTTTTCCAATCAATGACATAATCGCAGGAATCGAATAAAACAGCACCCGAAAAATATTAGTTCCATTGTCATTCGTCCAAATTTCATTTGTTATCATATCACTATATTGTGTTTCCGCCAACATAGTATCAAGAATTGATGTAAACTGACCGATAAACAGAATAGCCACACCTACACCTATTATCATCAAAACAGTCCGTTTATTCCATGCCTTTCCCTGAATTACGAAAATAATAGGCAACATAAGCAATGCAGAACCGTGAATCGTAGAAGCTAACAATATCAGACATATCGCAGGAACTATTTTTTTCTCTAACACAAATCCAAAACTTAATAAAATAATACCTACCGCAATAAACTGTCTCATCCCATTAAACATCCAAGACAAATAATCTGTTGATGCCACAAACATAAACATACACAGCAGAAAATCTGTTGAATATTTTCTAAAAAAGTAAACTACACAAAACAGCTGAAATACTGCAATGATAAGGAAAAAAATCTTATCATTATTTCCAATAACCATCTTAATTGCAGTTGCAAGAACCGAAAAGCCCTTATCTTTAGTATGTTCTATCAAATAAGCTGATAATTGCATAAACGATGTCGGTATCTCTTGAAATGTCCTTCGATAAACTTCTGTGTCACCGAAGTTCGATCTGTTCATACACCAGATAGCATACGGGCATGCCAACAAAATCGCCGCTGACCAGCTCCATCTATACTCAATTTTTCCCAATATATTTTCTGGTCTCTTTGGCACCGTGATTGCCAAAAAAACCCCGGCTACTACAAGCCAGATCAGCAACCACCAATAATTCGTTAATATCATATCTGTGTTCCTTTCTTTTCCTGCATCAGTAACAGTTTCGATATGCTTTTTCACAAATAGTAAGAAGATAGAGATTTCTAATTTTTAATTATAACATGTAAACAGCTTTTTTCCAAATGCTTTTCTTAAATTTCATATATTTCAAGTAAAAATCCCCTATCGCAGTGTATTTTCCCAGTCCGAATCAAATCTATTTTTCGTTATACTATAACTCTTCATTATCGCAGTTGTCATTATCAATGACCGCTTAAGCAAATCATGTTCTGGATGTTTTTCGAACAAACCGTTAAGTTCTTCGTAATGATCCACAACCTGCTTCTTTATTTTTTCTTCTCCTGGTCTGTTGCCATGCATAAGAAATTGGCAATAACCGGATATTTGATTAAATAGACTCTTTCCATACATTGCTAACACATAGTAGCTTTCAGGATCTTCGGAAAGCAATTTTTTTATTTTCATTACATTTTCTTCCTGCTCCCAAATTGCATGGATATGATTTTGAAATTCCAGCATTAAGGATGCGGCATAATCATTTATTACAACCTTGTTCTTTGGGTATTTTTCATATAACTCTTTTATTTTGGCAGAACAGGCATCCTGAATCTTTTTACCCCTGAACTTAATCAACATAATATGTAACAAACGACTATGTGCCTCAATTTCCAGTTCATTTCTGTCTGGAGGAAGAAGCAAAACAAGATTTTCTCGTATGAATCCCTTTATAAGCGGATTCATGCAATAATCATAGATACACCGAGCAAACACATTGAAAAAGTTCTCTGTTTTCAACCAATATCCGGATATTCTTTCCCGTAAGCGTTCTTTTCGACAGGAAGCTTTTATAAATGATTGAAGCAAATAATATTCCCCTACTATATCCGGTTCCATTGGATAGATACAATTTTCATATTCTACTTCCTGGTTAACTCCACAGATAAGCTTGACATACGAATCATCATCTAAACAATCAAGTTGCTGGCTTGCCTGTTTCAGCATATCCGGAATATCATCCATATCCAGTCCCTCAGTAGCTGTTGCATATAACACCAGATCCCGCACCGCAGCATATAGATTTGTATTGTCCCCACACAATTCTTTCCAATGTTTTTCCGTCCTTGCTATACAATGTTCCAAAATAGCATCTGTATTCCACTGATTTACATCATGACGATGTACATATGCTTCAACTAAAAGAAGAGCAAACAATGGACGGGGTGTATCTTCCAAAGTGTCTATTTGGGCTAATCGTTTCATAAGGAAATCTACTTCCTTATCTTCCAAGGAACGATCGTGATTGTTTGCATATTGAATCATTATTTTCCGAATCGCATCATCATTCAATGGTCTAAGTTCACCCATAGGACCAAAACATGACGCATGATACCAGATTCTTTTTAATTTCTCACATTGTTCCCCATCGCCTAGTAACTCTCTGTTCCACAAAGGGAGAAGCTGCATGGATTCGATTTGGACTGCTCTATCTCTTTCCAGTAAAATCAGTCTGATTTTTTGTGGGAATGCGTTTTCACTCAGCGAAAGCAAATGGTTCAACCACTCACCCAACTTATGAGTATGCAAACCAGCATAATCTACAATCAGAACAAGATTTTTGGGGTATGCATAATCATCAAATGACAATAACCGGTCAATTTGATATTTCCCAATATATTTCATCTCCCAAGAGCAGTCACCTTCATGCTGTTTCACAAACTCATAAACCAATTTACTTTTCCCACTTGCACCGGGAGCTACGATACTCATAAATAAAATCTTGCGTTGGTCTTCTAGAAATGCATCAAGTGCGTTTATTTCTTCTTCTCTCCCCCAAAAACCAATTTTCCGGTTCAAATAATGGAACTCATTTTCACTCTCTTTCTTTGGACCTATGACACTGATCATTTCAATAAAGGGGGAAGATTCTCTTTGATGTTTTAGATTATCAAGATCTCTTTCCATATTAGCTACTCTTTGCTCAGTTTTCTGATGGGTTTCATCAATGGCTGCATTCACATAGATTTTAGTGCTGTCATCAATACAATCGGATGCAATTGCTTCGATAAATCCGAGTAGAGAATTTACATAGCATTTGATCCATTGCTGCTTTTTTTCATTATCTGCATTTCCAGCCTCATACGCATCATTATATAACTGCTCTCTTTTTCTCTCCCGTAATTCCAGATTATCCTCAAGCACACACCCTACAATACTCTGTTCCAATCTCTGTTCAACAAAAGCCTGTAATCCGCCAAAGTCTATTTCCTCATCCGTCCCAACGGATTCCAGTTGCTGTCGCATTCTTTCATCATAATCCGCAATAAATTGTTCCCGTTTCTTCTTGTCTTTTAGACCGGAAAGTTTATTATATGGCTTATCTAAAAGCTTTCCATAAGCCCAACTTAAGCTGTTTGCCGCTAACCATCCTGTTATCATTCGAACACCTCCAAAACAACAAAAGCCGCTGATACGCTGATCTTTTTTTCAGCGCAACCAACGACTATATATTATATTTGTTCCAGCTTCAGAGCCTCCAGTGTCTCCTGCACCACAATTTCCTTCCGGAATTCTTTTTTCATCTTTTCCCTTCCGGCTCTTCCCATCAGTGCCCGTTTTCCCGGATCAAGCGTCATGAATTTTTTCATAGCCTGATACAGACTTTCCCGATCTCTTGGTTTTACCAGATAACCATTCTTCCCTTTGTCAACGGCTTCCCGGCACCCCGGTATATTGGTGGTGATGACAGGTCTTCCCATGGCTCCGGCCTCTAAGAGCACATTGCTCATACCTTCATGATAGCTGGGAAGGACTACACAGTCTGCTTTCGTATAGAAAGGTCTGGGATCCTGATGAAAGCCATAGAACTTTACGATGCCCTCCTGTTCCAGCTTCTCCACTATGTCCCGATACTCTTCTTCAAAAAAACCCACCAGATCCAGGACAAAATTTTTATTTTCTTTATGTAAACGGCGAACGGCATGAAGCAACTCATCAATACCTTTTTCCTTCATGATCCTTCCCAGATACAGGAAATGAAACTTTTCATTCTCCGGGTATGGCTGAAGACTGTAGTAAGAAAGATTGATCCCGGCTCCCCGCAGAATCTTCTGTTTTTCGATCGGGAAAATATTTCTTTTCTGAAATTCTCTCGCATTGATTTCATTTTCAAAGAACACCGTCCGGACTTTACGGAAAGCCCACTTATATAAAAACGTCACCATGCGTGCAAGCACCTTATTTTGAAAAGCACTGCCCAGACCCTGTACATTGGCACAGAAAGGGATACCCATTCTTCCGCAGAGCCACCCGGCATATACATTTGGTTTGATGGAATATGTAATCACAAGATCCGGCTGTTCCTTCTTTAATATAGAGCGATACTGACGGATCAAATTCATATCCGTGATGGGATTCATCCCTCTTCGTTCCATGTCTGTCTTGATGCAGCGCAGACCCATGTTCTGAAAGTCTGTTTCATGACCCACAAAAGGCATACTGAGGACCACTTCATAATCTTTCATCAGTTCCGTGATCAGTTCTCTGCGGAACTGCCACAGCATATAAGAATGATTGGTGATAATCAATATTTTCTTTTTTGTTCTTTTTTGATCTCCCGTTCTTCCCTTGGCTATGCCATTCATTTTATTACTTCCCCCTAAATTGCGGCTTTCACGTTCTTTTTTGGACAATTTTCATCTTGATCTGCCTCATGATATTCAGGTACAAGTTCTTTTACTAACTGACGAATATTATCACTCTCATTATACGCAGCCTCATATAATGTTTTCATTTTGTTTTTTAATCTTTCTATGTCTACCGGATTCTGCTGGCAGACAAATATCTTTTCATTCTGTGTCCCTACCAGATTTGCTTCATTGATCAGAAGCTCTTCATACAGCTTTTCTCCCGGACGCAGACCTACAAATCGAATTTCGATATCATCCTCACGAAGTCCGGAAAGCCGGATCATATTTTTGGCAAGATCCAGTATCTTTACCGGTTCTCCCATATCCAGAATAAAGATCTCTCCTCCTTTTGCCAGTGCTCCTGCCTGAAGTACCAGACTGACAGCCTCCGGAATCGTCATGAAATACCGGATGATATCCGGATGTGTGACTGTGACAGGACCACCCTCTGCAATCTGCTTTTTGAAAAGAGGGATCACACTTCCATTGCTTCCCAGTACATTTCCAAACCGGACAGCAGCAAACTCCGTCTGAGATTTCTGTGAAAATTCCTGAATGACCATCTCACAGATTCGTTTGGATGCACCCATGATATTCGTAGGACGCACCGCCTTGTCTGTAGAGATCAGAATCATTTTCTTCACATGAAAAATATCAGCTTCCCTTGCAACATGGAACGTACCGATGACATTATTTTTGATTGCCTCATTGGGGCTTGTCTCCATCAAAGGTACGTGTTTGTGCGCTGCCGCATGAAATACCAGATCCGGACGATATTTGTCAAAGATCCAGTGAAGACGCTTGGAATTTCTCACAGAAGCAATCAATACTACCAGATTCAGCTCAGGAAACTTCTTCTGTAATTCCATCTGAAGCTCATAAGCATTATTTTCATAGATATCTACAATCACCAGCTGTTTCGGATGGTTGGCAGCTACCTGTCTGCAGATCTCACTTCCGATGGAGCCTCCTCCTCCGGTAACGAGCACTACCTGATTCTTTACATAAGCCATCACTGATTCCATCTCGAGCTGAATCGGTTCTCTTCCCAACAGATCATCGATCTCAACTTCACGAAGCATCGATACATTCACTTCGTCGTTTACCATCTGATACATGCCGGGAAGCGTCCTCAGATTACAATCTGTCTGATTACAGATTTCAAGGATTTTCCTTCTCTCCTTCGTTGACAACGTAGGAATCGCGATTACGATCTCCTGAATGTCATATTTTTCTGCACACTCTATGATATGGTCCCGATTGCCCACGATCGGTACACCATGAAGATAGGTACCCGTTTTATTCTGATCATCATCTATGATACATCTTACATCTCTGTTCAGATGTTTGCTTTCCAGCATCTCGCGTACGATCATATAGCCGGCTCTGCCTGCCCCAAATACCATGGTCCGTACCGGATCACTCTCATGCCTGCGTATTTTTTCCTGATACCAGTCTCTTAAAATCCTGTAAGCAAATCTGCTGGCAGTAATAAAGATAGCGAGAATAGTCACATAGAGAAACGGATAGCTTCGAGGCATCTCCAGTCCTGCCACATGCATCCCTACGGTCTGAATCAGGGTTGTCACAACACAGGCGATCAAAATATTTAAAAGTTCAGTAAGGCTGGCAAAACGCCACAGACTGCTGTACAGCTTGGCAAGCCAGAAACAAAATATTGTTACTGCCAGATTCCACGGATAGTATGTAACCAGGGATTCCCAGAATCTGGGATCAACTGCGCGAAAACTAAAATCAAAGCGTACCAGCAATGCCAATACGGAGCATATACTGATCAGCAGCAAATCAGCAAATAAAAAAACCAGTCCACGCATGAAACTTTCTTTGCTTCTACGAAAATGTATATTCTCTTTATTTCTGAAATTAAAACGGATCATACTCTTTCCTCTCTACACGTAGACAGAATGATAGCACACTACATCTTATGTTATAGCAATTATCTGAAAAAGTCAAGGAACCTATTTTCTTCTTTTCCCTGTAAGTACAAAATCGAAATGCATATTTTGACAGCGATTTCCTCTTATTACTTTCCCTGTTAAAGCATTTGCACAAACATAAAATACCATTAAATACATGTTGCAAAGGAAATTTCGCCTTTTTTCATGTATTTAATGGTATTTTTCTATGACTTATTTATAAAAAATAATTATTTGTAGTTTACGATCTGACCGAATTCTTCTTTAAGAGAAGCTCCTCCAACCAGTCCGCCGTCGATGTCTGCCTGAGCAAACAGATCAGCTGCTGTCTTGGAGTTTACAGATCCGCCGTACTGGATGCGGATAGCTGCTGCTGTAGCATCATCATAGATCTCAGCGATGCACTCACGGATCTTGCCGCATACTTCCTGAGCCTGCTCAGTTGTAGCAGTTTTTCCGGTTCCGATTGCCCAGATTGGCTCGTAAGCGATAACTGCTTCTTTTGCCTGATCTGCTGTCAGTCCCTGGAATCCGATCTTAACCTGCTGACGGATGAAATCCATCGTTACGCCCTGCTCTCTCTGTTCCAGAGATTCGCCGCAGCACATGATCGGGGTCAGGCCATGTTCAAAAGCTTTATGCATTTTTTTATTGATATCTGCATCTGTCTCACCAAAATATCCTCTTCTCTCAGAATGTCCAAGGATTACATACTTAACGCCTGCATCTACCAGCATGTTCGGAGATATCTCGCCTGTGTAAGCACCTTTCTCCTCAAAATACATATTTTCAGCACCAACCTGAATGTTGGAGTCTTTTGCAGCTTCAACAACCGGTACGATATCGATCGCCGGTACACAGAATACTACGTCCACTTCGTCATTTTTTACCAGTGGTTTTAAAGTTTCAACCAGTTTTACTGCCTCACTAGGAGTCATGTTCATCTTCCAGTTACCAGCAATAATTTTCTTTCTTGCCATACTTTTATCCTCTTTTCCCAAGAAATTTATTTGTCGTTCGCTGCTGCTACACCCGGCAGTTCCTTGCCTTCCAGGAATTCCAGAGAAGCGCCGCCACCTGTAGAGATATGAGTCATCTTGTCACCATATCCAAGGATGTTAACTGCTGCTGCGGAGTCTCCTCCACCGATGATTGTGGTGGCATCTGTTTCAGCCAGAGCTGCTGCTACAGTCTCTGTACCATGAGCAAAATTCGGCATCTCGAAGCATCCCATCGGTCCGTTCCATACAACAGTCTTAGCATCTTTCACAGCATCTGCAAAGAGTTTTTCTGTTTCCGGTCCGATATCAAGACCTTCCCATCCTTCCGGGATCTCTCCGGTCGGAACGATCTGGATATTGCAGTCATTGGAGAAATCATCACCGATTCTGTTATCGATCGGAAGAAGCAGTTTTACGCCTTTATCTTCTGCTTTTTTCTTCATATCCAGAGCATACTGCAGATAATCATCTTCACACAGAGAATTTCCGATTGTACCGCCCTCAGCTTTTGCAAAAGTATAAGCCATTCCACCGCCGATAATCAGAGTATCTACTTTATCAAGCAGGTTATTGATTACGGAAATCTTGCTGGATACTTTTGCTCCGCCCAGGATTGCTACGAATGGTCTTTCCGGATTATTTACTGCATTGCCAAGGAAATCGATTTCTTTCTGCATCAGATATCCCACTACTGCAGTATCAACGTATTTTGTAACACCTACGTTGGAGCAGTGTGCACGATGTGCAGTTCCGAATGCATCGTTAACAAATACATCACACAGAGAAGCCAGCTCTTTGGAGAATGCTTCGCCGTTCTTGGTTTCTTCTGCACGATAACGGGTATTTTCCAGAAGGATCACATCGCCGTCTTCCATAGCTTCCACTGCAGCTTTTGCATTTGGTCCTACAACTTCCGGATCAGCAGCAAATTTTACTTCCTGTCCAAGAAGTTCAGAAAGACGTACAGCTACCGGTGCCAGAGACAGTTCCGGTTTTGGTTCTCCCTTCGGTTTTCCCAGATGAGAGCAAAGAATAACTTTTCCTCCATCTGCAATCAGTTTTTTGATTGTTGGCAGAGCTGCTACCAGACGGTTCTCGTCTGTAATCTTGCCATCCTGAAGCGGTACGTTGAAATCACAGCGTACCAGTACTTTTTTTCCTTTTACGTTGATATCATCAACAGATTTTTTGTTCAGCATTGGGGAACTCCTCCTTTTAAATTATAAAAAGAAGTCCGGTCCATACAGACCGGACCCTTGATGAGCCTATTTCGCTTAAACTTCTTTGTTTTCTAAATTAAGCGTTCAGTAATTTACCGAAATGTTTGATTGTTCTTACCATCTGGCTTGTGTAAGAATTCTCGTTGTCATACCATGAAACAACCTGAACTTCTGTTGTTCCGTTTTCCAGAGGCAGTACCATTGTCTGTGTTGCATCGAACAGAGAACCGAATCTCATTCCTACGATATCGCTGGATACGATTTCGTCTTCGTTGTAACCGAAGGATTCGTTGGAAGCTGCTTTCATAGCTGCGTTGATCTGATCTTTTGTAACATTTCCTTCAACAACTGCTGTCAGGATAGTGGTGGAACCTGTTGGGGTTGGAACACGCTGTGCGGATCCGATCAGTTTGCCGTTCAGTTCCGGAATAACCAGACCGATAGCTTTTGCAGCACCTGTGCTGTTTGGAACGATGTTAACTGCAGCTGCACGGGATCTTCTCAGATCGTCTTTTCTCTGCGGTCCGTCCAGAGTCATCTGATCACCTGTGTATGCATGGATTGTACACATGATACCGGATTTGATCGGAGCCAGGTCGTTCAGAGCTTTTGCCATAGGAGCAAGGCAGTTTGTTGTACAGGATGCAGCAGAAATAACTGTATCTTCATTTGTCAGAGTGTCATGGTTTACGTTGTAAACGATAGTTTTCAGATCGTTTCCAGCCGGAGCGGAAATGATAACATGTTTAGCACCAGCATCGATATGAGCCTGTGCTTTTGCTTTGGATGTATAGAATCCTGTACACTCCAGAACTACATCTACACCGATTTCTCCCCAGGGAAGTTCAGCTGCGTTTGCCTTTGCGTAGATTTTAATTTCTTTTCCGTCAACAGTGATAGAATCTTCACCAGCTGTTACAGTATCAGCCAGAGCATATCTTCCCTGTGTGGAATCGTATTTCAGTAAGTGAGCCAGCATTTTCGGGGATGTCAGGTCGTTGATTGCAACGATTTCAAATCCTTCTGCTCCAAACATCTGTCTGAATGCAAGACGTCCAATACGTCCAAAACCATTGATTGCTACTTTTACTGCCATGATTTTCATTCCTCCTAAAAAGTAAATAAAATTTGTGAGTTCCTTAGATTGTTAAAGAAACATCAACCTATTAGTTATTTTACCTAATTTGTCCAGAAAATTCAAGCCTATTTTGAAAAAACGATAAAAGAATCTATTATAATTTTATAAAATATGATTTTTTATCACGAAAGACTGTATAATACCCAAATCCGCAGGATTTTAGTAACTCCGGCACTTGATCAAAGCCATACCCCAGTACATCCGGCGTGTGTCCGTCCGATCCTATGGTGATTTTTTCTCCTCCAAGCTCACGATAACGGCGTATCACATCCGGATGAGGATTTGTGAAAGAAAGCATCCGAAGCCCTGCCGTATTTACTTCGAGTGCAATATTTTTCTCAATCAGACACTTCAGGATCGCATCGATTTCACGAGAATATTTCTCATACGAATATTCTTGATCTTTGTTTTTTCCATACCGTACTACATAGTCCAGATGACCCAGCGTTTGAATGGCGGGTGCATCCTCCAGGACTTCCAGCGTAGCCCGAAAATACTCCCGGTAGGCTTCTTCATCACCTACTCTGTCAAATATCTTTCCATAATAAGGATCTTCCCCATAGATCAAATGCATGGAACCGATCACAAAGTCAAACGGGTATTTGTCGATATATTGGTTCAGCCTGTCCTTCAGATGCTTTTGAAGACCCACCTCAACACCCAGACTGATATCGATTCTGTCTTTATAAGTTTCTTTTAACTCAAGAACCTTGCTTACGTATCGGTCCGTATCCAGCTGAAATTCACCTCCCGGATAATCCATATCCATATGATCCGTAATACAGATATGTTCCATCCCCAGACGGATAGCCTGTTCCACCTGTTCTTCCATCCTGGTGTCACTGTCAGTCGAAAAATTTGTATGCATATGACAGTCAGCGATCATGTCTTTTTCCTCCTCTGTCTTTCCTTTTCCCAAAAACAGGCTGTCATTATTTTCATAACTGACAGCCTGATCTGATTAATATTCTTCCTTTTCGTCCTCTTCTCCCTCATGGATATCGGATTTTGGTTTGGACAATCCTTCGATCTTAATTCCTTTTTTCTCTGCATAATCCCAGAGTGCTGCATGGATTGCTTCCTCAGCAAGCAGAGAGCAGTGTACTTTTACCGGCGGCAGTCCGTCCAGAGCTTCCATAACTGCTTTGTTGGTAACCTGAAGTGCTTCCTGAATGGTTTTTCCTTTTACCAGTTCAGTAGCCATACTGCTGGTAGCAACTGCTGCACCACAGCCGAATGTTTTGAACTTACAGTCTCTGATGATTCCATCATCATCTACATCAAGATACATTCTCATGATATCGCCGCATTTTGCATTTCCAACGGTTCCTACACCGCTTGCATTTTCAATTTCTCCTACATTTCTTGGATTCTGGAAATGATCCATTACCTTTTCACTGTACATTGTATTTTCCTCCATATCCTATCAAAAATACTGACTGTTGCTTTTCACTTTTATTTGTTCTGCTTCTTTATAAAATCTTCGTAGAGCGGAGACATACTTCTGAGTCTTGCTACGATTTCTTTAATCTTTTCTACTACAAAATCCACATCTTCTTTGGTAGTTTCTTCACTGATCGTCATACGAAGAGATCCATGTGCGATCTCATGAGGCAGACCGATCGCCAGAAGTACATGGGAAGGATCCAGAGAACCTGAGGTACATGCAGAACCACTGGATGCACAGATTCCTTCCATATCAAGCATGATCAGCAGGGACTCACCCTCTACAAACCGGAAGCTGAAGTTTACATTATTCGGAAGACGAAGTGTCCGATGTCCGTTCAATCTGCAGTAAGGAATCTCTGCTTCAATCTTCTGAATCAGATAATCTCTCACCTCACGTTCTTTTGCTGTGCGTTCTTCCATAGTTCTTGCCGCACGTTCAGCTGCCACACCGTATCCAACGATGCCCGGAACATTTTCTGTACCGGCTCTTCTCTTTCTCTCCTGTGCGCCGCCGTGGATCAGAGAACGGATCTTGACACCCTTGCGGATATACAGGAAACCGATTCCCTTTGGTCCGTTGATCTTATGAGCACTGGAACTGAGCATATCAATATTGCACTCATCTACATTGATCGGCAGCTGTCCAAAAGCCTGAACAGCATCTGTATGGAACAGTATTCCATGTTCTTTTGCAATCATACCAATCTCTTTGATTGGCTGGATTGAACCGATTTCATTGTTTGCTGTCATAACGGAGATCAGGATCGTCTCCGGAGTGATTGCTTTTTCCAGATCTTCCAGACGGATGATACCATTTTCATCCACATCCAGATAGGTCACTTTCGCGCCCTGTTTTTCCAGCCACTCGCAGGTATGCAGAATCGCATGATGTTCAATCTTTGTCGTAATAATGTGATTTCCTTTGTCTTTATATGCTTCAAATGTAGCTTTCAGTGCCCAGTTGTCTGCTTCTGAACCACCTGCAGTGAAGTAGATTTCGTTTGTCTTGGCTCCGAGCACATTTGCGATTTTTTCTCTTCCTTCATTGATCGCTTTTTTGCTTTCTCCCGCCAGTTCATAGATACTGGAAGGATTTCCGTAATATTCCGTAAAATACGGAAGCATCGCTTCCACTACCTCCGGTGCAGTCTTGGTTGTAGCCGCATTATCCAGATATATTAATTTTTTCATGATTTTATAGCCTCCTATCCTTTACAGCCTGTCGGCTGGGTCTGTCCTTTTTCTTTTAACTTTCTGCTTTCTTCTACCAATTGATTCAGATACATGGTATCTACTGCATGCGTGATACTCTCATTGATCCGCTGCCAGACATATCTTGTCACGCACAGATCCGCATTCTCACAGCCCCCGTCACCTTCATGGGCACTGCAGGTCACCGCACGCAAATCGCCTTCCAACGCCCGGAGGATATCCCCCACAGATATTCCTATGGCCGGTTTGGCCAACTGATAGCCGCCGGATGCTCCCCTGATACTTGTCACAAGACCTGCCTTTTTCAGACTGGCCATCAACTGTTCCAGATATCGCTCCGACATGTTTTGTCTGACCGCTATGCTCTGAATCGATACAGGTTCCTGCTCACTGTATAATGCAAGGTCGATCATAGCCCTCAGACCATATCTTCCTTTTGTTGATAACTTCATTTTTCCTCCCTTCTGGAAGTTCGGATTTTATCCGCCATCGAAATCCGACAAAACGCCTCACCGGCACCTTTTGCCGGATACTGTCGTTTCAATATCCTAGTGTTTTACTGGGATTTCACTTGGTAGCATATCACCCTTCTTGTGTTCTGTCAAGCCTGTCTTTTACATATATTAACAAAAAAGAACCGGAGGCCGTCTATGTCCAAACCCTCCAGACATCCTCTCATAACAGGTGCGGCGATTCTGACAATGGCCGGTATCATCACCCGTTTCATCGGCTTCTTCTATAAAATATTCCTTTCCCACACAATCGGTGCAGAAGGTCTGGGAATCTATCAGCTTGTTTTTCCTGTATATTCTTTATGTTTTGCCCTTGTAGTATCAGGGATCCAGACCGGTATCTCCCGCTGCTGTGCTGCTGCTTTTGCGGAAAAAAATCCGCCGAAATCACGTGCCTATTTTTTATCCGGTCTGATTTTTTCGCTTGGTCTTTCCTGCATCACCGCGTTTCTGCTTTATCAGTATGCGGGACCGATCAGTACTTTTCTGCTCAGTGAAAAACGCTGCGAACCTCTGCTGCGTCTGATTTCATTCAGTATTCCACTGGGTACCCTACATACCTGCATCAGTGCCTGGTATTTTTCCAGAAACCGCACCGGCATTCCTGCATTTTCTCAATTGCTTGAGCAGCTGGTCCGGGTGATTTCTTCCTATATACTATATCTTATTTTTCTGGAAAAAAGGTGGGAACCTTCTCCGATCCTGGCCGCAGCAGGTATATTGGCAGGAGAAATGTCATCTGCTTTGTTTTCCGCCATCTGTATCTTATTTCATTTTCAGGATAAAGAATATAACAATTCTCCTCAATACTCACTGATAATATGTGGAAAGGAGCTGGTATGCCTTTCGCTTCCCCTTACCGCCAATCGACTGCTCCTTACGATTTTGCAAAGTACGGAATCTATTTTGATCCCCGGCAAGCTGGAGCACTCCGGTCTTACCGCTTCTCAGTCGCTGAGTATCTACGGAATCCTCACCGGAATGGCTCTTCCTTTTATTCTTTTTCCATCCGCGATCACCAATTCCGTATCAACGGTTCTTCTTCCCGTCATCTCCGGGGAACAGGCACTGGGTAATGACAAAAAAATACAGGAAGCCACAGAAAATACGATCAAATACTGTCTTCTTCTGGGTATCTTTGCCACAGGTATTTTTTTCTTCTTTGGAAAATCTCTGGGAACTCTGGTCTATGGCAATGAAGATGCAGGAACATTTATCCGCACGCTGTCGTTCCTGTGCCCCTTCCTGTATCTCACCGGTACACTCTCAAGTATCCTGAATGGCCTGGGACATACCGGTCTGTGCTTCCTCCAAAATGCCATAGGACTCGCCATTCGCATCCTGTTCGTGATGATATGCATTCCCCGATACGGAATCACCGGATACCTTTGGGGGATTCTGATCAGCCAGCTGGTGATCACTACCCTCAATCTTTACTTCGTTCACAGCAAAGTGAATTTTTCCTTAGATCCCTTCTCATGGATCATCGTGCCGGCTGCTTCCCTTATCATAAGCTGTGCTGCCGCAACTGCATTGTTCCGTATCCTGAGTCACTTAACATCCATTCCGGGACTCATCACACTACTTGGGGCTATGGTTGTATGTGCCGTGGTTTATATGGGGTGTCTGGTGATAACAGGATTATGCAAATTTCGTTTTATCGAGAAACTTTAAAATTCTGGCAGCTATCTGCTGATTCAAAAAGAGAAATGATAGAACAATAAGACCACTGGTTCGTCCAGTGGTCTCTATTTATCAACACATTTCTGCAATTGTATGGATCAGCCGTTCGGAATCTTCCCATCCGAGGCATGGATCCGTGATGGATTTTCCATATACATGATCTGCACATCCGATTTTCTGGTTACCTTCTACCAGGTAGCTTTCAATCATCACACCCTTTACCAGATTATGAATATCATCTGATACGCTGCGGCTGTGAAGAACTTCTTTTACGATACGGATCTGTTCTTTAAACTGTTTATTGGAGTTAGAATGGTTGGCATCCACGATAACAGCCGGATTTTTCAGATCTCTTTCGTTATATTTTTCCAGGAGAAGCTGAAGATCTTCGTAGTGATAGTTCGGAATGGCATTGCCATGTTTGTTGACAGCACCGCGAAGGATCGCATGTGTCAGCGGATTGCCGGTGGTCTCAGCTTCCCAGTTACGGTAAATGAAATTCTGCTTCATCTGAGCTGCCACAATGGAATTCAGCATTACCGACAAGTCCCCGCTTGTAGGATTCTTCATACCGGCAGGAACATCCATACCACTTGCTACCAGACGATGCTGCTGATTCTCTACGGAACGGGCACCGATCGCCACATACGAAAGTATATCATCCAGATATCTCCATGTCTCCGGATAGAGCATCTCATCAGCTGCGGTCAGACCGGACTCTTCTATGGCACGCATATGCATCTTACGTACGCCGATCAGACCATGAAGCAGATCCGGCTTCTTCTCCGGATCCGGCTGATGCAGGATACCTTTATAACCTTCACCGGTTGTTCGCGGTTTGTTTGTATAGATTCTGGGAATAATGATCAGCCTGTCGGCAACTTCTTCCTGTACACGGGAAAGACGGTTGATATACTCACAGACAGCTTCTTCATTATCAGCGGAACAAGGTCCGATGATCACAAGAAATTTATCGGATTCACCGGTAAAAACTTTACGGATCATCTCATCTCTTTCACGCTTTATTTTTTCAATCTTCTGAGTTACGGGATAATCCGCTTTGATCTCAGTAGGGGTTGGTAATCTTTTTAATAATTCAATACTCATTATATTCTCCTCATTTGATTATTCTCTGCTTCGTATATTAGCTCTATAAAGTGAAAAACACAAGTATATTTTAACTTCTGGGATGTGCTTTTGCGTATACATCCCTGATTTTATGTACATTCATATTCACATACATCTGTGTCGTGGAGATATCGGAATGTCCCATCATCTCCTGCACACTCTTCAGATCTGCGCCATTTTGTACAAGATGTGCCGCAAAGGAATGGCGAAGGGTATGGGGTGTAATATCTTTTTCAATTCCTGCTGATCTGGCATATGCTTTCAGCACTTTCCAGAATCCCTGACGACTCATAGGTTTGCCGGAACAGTTTGTAAAAAGTATCTGACACTTCTCATCTTTCAGGAAGCTCTCACGAGCTCCGTTCAGATAAGCCACCAGTGCCTTTTTTGCCGTATTGCCAAATGGGATGATTCGTTCTTTTTCTGAGTCATGGCAATTGATATATCCCATCGGCAGATTCATATCTGTGATCTTTAGACTGATCAGCTCGCTGACACGAATCCCGGTGGCATATAAAAGTTCCAACATTGCCTTATCTCTGATCCCTTTCGGTGTTCTTGAGGAGGGCTGGCTTAATAGAAGATCCACCTCTTTGACAGTCAGGATTTCCGGCATCTTCTTTTCCACTTTCGGTGGTTTCAGACCTTCAGAGGGATCAGACAAAATCTGATGCTCTTTGTAGAGAAACTGGAAAAATGCCCGCATGGAAGCAACACTTCTGGAAACAGTGGACGGAGAAAACTGATTTCTTTCCAGATAAAGCATGTAAGAATTCAGGCTTGTCTCCGTAATACGTGACACATCATATATATGCTGTTCTGTTTCAAAATAATGCGCCATTTTTTTGAGATCACGCTCATAGGATACCTCAGTATTTCCTGACGTCTTTTTTGTATTATGTAAATAAGATATAAAATTTTGTATTGCGCTTTCCATACTGAATCCCGACCTCACTGCTCTTATGTTTCTTCTTCAAAAAATAAACTGCCGAACCTCTTCGACAGCCCATAAATCCGCCTTTAAATCCGATATACATTCCATTATAAGCAGTTTATTTCAGAAAATCAAATGCTATTTTTCAGCTTTTTCCCCTCTCAAATTTTATTAAAATAAAAATCACTAAATATCGACGTTTACATATTTATGTCTACCATATCTTGTAATTATAAATTTGTAAATTTTTTGTAAACATCAGGAAAGGATTTTGGATAATAGACCTGGATTCACAAAGCATTCCAAAAGAACCCCCAGAAAACATCCCAGTCCGCTGATCAATACAAATCTCAGATATTTCTTTATGACCGCTGCCGGTTTTCTCCATATTTTTCCATCGATCTGATAAATCCCTGTCAGCAGGTACAAAAGAGATGGTGCCAGCAGGAATGCCTGTGGAAAATTTGCCGCTGCAAAGATGCCAAATCCCTTTACACCATACTGAAGTACTGTCATGCTTCCCACTGCTCCTGCCAGAAATCCCATGCCTGTAATCCCGCAGACTGCGACGGGTCTTGCCAGTGATGTCATCCCCCCCAAAGCAAATACCAGAAAGCTTTTGAAACGTTCTCCCAGAAGATAACATAAGTATTCCTTTTCGGATATTTCTCTGTTTTTCAATTGTTCTATTACATAAACTCCAAGTATCTGTGCTTCACTGCCTCTGTACGGATATGCTATATTGGCAAAAATCGCTCCAAACGCAATTCCCAAAAGGAAAAGCCCGATCAGCAGCCATATAACCACAGACAACTCTCTGTTCCAGAACTTACTCATAATCTCCTCCTTTCTGTTGCTGCCCAATCTTATCTTACATTTTATGATTTTCTGCTTTATTCCATTACTTTTCTTTATGATTTCTGTTTTTTATGATAGACTGTAATCAAATACTTATCGAATGCATCGATTTTCAGGAGGAATTTCTTATGCAAACACAATCAAATCTGGATCTGCGGGAGAATCGCTCTCACGGTACCAGTATTTTTCCTTGTGCATTTTATCTGTTTTTAGGAAGTGCAGTCCGTCTTCGCGTCAAACATCACTGGCACGAAGAGATTGAAATCATATATCTGAAATCCGGGAACTTTACCATGAGCATTAATATGGAATCGTATGATATCACCCGGGAATGTTTTGTATTTATTAATCGGGGTGAGCTCCACAGTCTTCGCTCCACCACGCATAATTTTGAAGAACAGGCAATTGTATTCGACCCGCAGATGCTTCGTTTTCAGAGTTATGACTCCATTGATGAATATATTCTTCAGCCCATTATTCAGGGAAATCTCACATTTCCCCGGATTCTTGACTGTACGCATCCTGTTTTTCAATCATTTAAGCTGGAATACGAAAAAATCCACGATGCTTTTTGTCGGAATCAGGACTTTCGTACCACCGGCGAACAGATCTATACCAATGATATTGTGGGCCAGCTGCAGATAAAATCAACTTTACTTTCCATGCTTGCTATTTTGATGGATCATGAAATGATGTGTCATAATGTAAAGCTGGAGAATCAGCGGATCGAATCGATAAAAACTGTATTGGCCTACATAAGTACTCATTACCCGGAAAAGCTGTATATTCAGGATCTGTCTTCTCTGGTAAATATGAACGAGCAATATTTCTGCCGATTTTTTAAAAAGGCCATAGGGAAACCTCCCATTGATTATATCAATGATTACCGTCTGACCAAGGTTATTTATCTTCTGGAAAATACCGAACAACCAATTACCGATATCAGTCTTGACTGCGGCTTCAATAATATGGGAAATTTTCAGAGACTGTTCAAAAGGAAGACCGGAACCACGCCGCTCCAGTACCGAAAGAACAGCCAGAGTAAAAAGTCAAAATAACGTACTTTTATATCAGATTTACGGTAGCATCCTCTTTCAGGGTCAAGTATAATTAACGATAATCAAAGTCCCTCAGGGCACTCAAAATATATTTCGTATTTAATTTTTGACTTACAGGAGGAAGACATATGTTAGAAAAAAAATGGTGGCATGAAAAAGCCGCATATCAGATCTATCCAAAGAGTTTTTGCGATACCAACGGAGATGGTATCGGTGATTTGAAAGGTGTGATCAGCAAGCTGGATTATCTTAAGAATCTGGGTGTGGATATTATCTGGCTCTCCCCGATTTACTGCTCACCTCTGGCAGATCAGGGATACGATATTTCCGATTATAAAAATATTGATCCCCGCTTCGGTACGATGGAAGATATGGACGAGCTTTTAAAAGAAGCAAAAGCCCGTAATATGTATATTGTAATGGATCTTGTAGTAAACCACTGCTCGGACGAACATGAATGGTTCAAAAAAGCATGTGAAGATCCTGACGGAAGATATGGAAAGTATTTTTATATCGAAGATGTAAACGACGGAAAAATCCCCAACAACTGGCGCTCTTATTTTGGCGGGCCTGTATGGGATAAGCTTCCGGGACATGAAGATAAGTATTATATGCATGTTTTCCACAAAAAACAGCCGGATCTTAACTGGGAGAATCCTCAGCTCCGACGTGAAGTATATGATATGATCAACTGGTGGCTTGAAAAAGGAATTGCCGGTTTCCGTATTGACGCAATTATGAATATTAAGAAACCGGATATTTATACCTGTTATCCGGCTGACCGTGATGACGGACTGGCATCGATCCAGAATATGCTGCACGATGCTGTAGGGATTGATGAATTTCTTCACGAAATGAAAGTGGAAACTTTTGAAAAATACGGCGCCTTTACCGTAGGTGAAGTCTTTACAGACAGAGAAGATGCCCTTCAGGCCTTCATCGGCAACGACGGTCATTTTTCTTCTATGTTTGATTTCAACGAAACCACCTTTGGAAAGAGCGAGGATGGTTGGTATGACTGTCAGTCTCCTGTATGGGGTGACGATTATAAAAAATGTGTGTTCCATACGCAGAGAAAACTGGGAGATATCGGATTTATTTCCAATATTATCGAAAACCATGATGAACCCAGAGGCGTAAGCCACTATCTGCCGGAAGGCTGTGTCAATGACACTTCCAAGAAGATGCTTGCTGCTGTTAATTTTATGCTGCGTGGTCTTCCCTGGATTTATCAGGGACAGGAACTGGGAATGACAAATGTACATTTTAACTCCATCGATGAGATTGATGACTGCAGCACTCTGGATGAATATCAGGTGGCACTGGATGCCGGACTTACTCCGGAGGATGCACTGAAAGCAGTTTCTCATTACAGCCGTGACAACGCACGTACACCGTTCCAGTGGGATGATTCCGCCAATGCCGGCTTTACTACAGGCATCCCCTGGCTGAAAGTAAATCCGAATTATACAGAAATTAATGCGAAGGATCAGATCGATCGCCCGGATTCTATCTTTAACTGGTACAAATCCCTGATCACCCTGCGCAAATCACCGGAATATAAAGATGTGATCGTATACGGCGAGGTAGTTCCATATAAAGAAGAACAGAAAAATCTTCTGGCATACTATCGCAAAGGTACAGACAAAACCTTACTGGTTGCTGCCAATTATCAGAATGAGCCTCAGGACCTGGAACTGCCGGGAACATACAAGAAAGTGCTGATGAACAATCTGGATACCGTGGATATCACGGGTCATACACTGCATATGCCTCCATTCCAGGTAGTGATTTTCGAAATGTAATATTTTGATGCTCTGATCTCCGTTTGCAATAATTTATTGGCTGCGGGAATACTATCATTCTCGCAGCCTCATCCCTTTCTATTACTTCACAAAACCAAAATGTTTCGCTGCTTTTTTCAGGTAATCCAGGAAGTTTGCTTTTCTCACATCTTCCGTACTGACCAGTTCTACTGTTCCGATTTCTTTTCCATCCAGTGTGTAAATTGTTTTCCCGACTACATCTCCTTTTTTTATAGGCGCTTGCAGATTTTCTGTATATTCTGTTCTTTTTTCTACCTGGTCCAGATTACTTCCTTCTGTATCCAGATATCGGAATGTTTCTTTATATTCACAGGAAACTTCTTCCTTGACTCCTCTGCCGATCTTTGCAGGTTCCGGTGTTTCTGGATCTTCGTCGACATATAAATTACAAATTCCAAATCCATAGTTCAGCATAGCCGCTGCGTCTTTAAATCGCACTTTGTGATCCGGTGCTCCCATAACAACAGCAAGCAGCATAATATCTCCCCTTTTTGCCGCTGCAGAGACACAATATTTTGCTGTGCTTGTGCTTCCTGTTTTCAGCCCGACACATCCTTCATAGCTTCGCACCAGCTTATTGGTATTGGTAAGACAGAATTCCTTCGTTCCCTGAGCAGTCACATGCGTAATATTTTCCATCCATATGGAAGAATACTCCAATATCTGGGGAAAACGACCGATCAGCTCCCGGGACATAATCGCCACATCACCGGCAGAAGTATAATGATTCGTCGAATCTGTCAACCCGCAGCAATCTTCAAAATGTGTATGTACCATTCCCAGCTGATTTGCTTTCTCATTCATTTTTTTCACAAATTCACTCTCACTGCCTGCAATATGTTCTGCCATGGCTACAGAAGCATCGTTTCCCGAAGCAACCACGATACATTTGATCATAGTTTCAACGGTCTGCTTTTCTCCTTCTTCCAAAAACACCTGAGAGCCGCCCATACTTTTGGCATATGCACTGGTTGTAACCTCTTCCTCCATCGTCAGATTTCCTTTTTCCAGTTCTTCAAAAATCAGAAGTAAAGTCATGATTTTTGTGATACTTGCCGGACTTCTTTGCTCCTGTGAATTCTTTTCATAGAGTACTTTACCGGTGGAAATCTCCAGAAGAATGACACTGGGCGCTTCGGTCTGAACCGGTGCATCCGAAGCATCCTGTACCTCTTCCTGTGATTGCCCTTCCTGTGCCTGTTCTTCCTGTGTCTGCTCCACCTGCGTCTCATAAAGGATCCGGGACGATAACTCCGATTCTTTTTCAAATTGTCCCCAGATTCTGATCGGTTCCAGAAAAAAAGTAATTGCCAGCAACAGGCTGACGGCGATTTTTTTCATACGATCTCCCTATCATTCTTTATTTTACTATACGATTCTGATTCCTTTTTTATGTTATGATTTATCAACTTGCCATTTATCAGATTTTTAGATATAATGTGGTAGAAATCTCAAACCAATATTACGAATCAGGACTTTCGTCCTGACGTTTTCAATATGCACTAGAAACAGGAAATCATATGAATCAGAGAGATATAGAGTACGAAAAAAGACGCAAGCGCCAGAAGCTTAGACGCCAGAAGCAAGTTCGCCGCCAGAAAATGATTCTGCTGGGGGGTACGATCATTTTCATCGCAGTGCTTTCCACTACGATCGGCATTGTTTCCTCCAGACATAAGGCGGCAAAAGAAGCGGCAAGACTGGAAGAACTGCAGCTGCAAAAGCAAAAAGAACAAGAAGAAGCTCAGAAACTGATCGAAGCCAACACAGTACATCTGGTTGCCGTCGGTGATAATCTGATTCACGAACATATTTACCAGTCGACAGACACCTCACAGCCTGTATGGAATTATGATCATCTATATACCAATATCAAGGATGATATCATTTCTGCTGATCTGGCTGCTGTGAACCAGGAATGTATCTTTGTAGCTAATCACTCCAATGTTTCCGCATACCCTTCCTTCGGTTCACCCACGGAAATCGGTGACGCACTGGTAAATGCAGGATTTGATATCGTAGAACATGCAACCAATCATGCCTTTGATAAAGGAACTTCCGCAATTAATGAAACACTGGATTACTGGAAATCCAATCATCCGGATATCAAAGTGCTGGGGATTCATGACAGTCAGGAATCTGCCAATACCATTACTACTGTTACATGCAAAGATATCACATTCTCTCTGCTTAATTATACCAGCACCATCAATGGTGAGGAATATGACGCAATACCATCCTATATGATTGATTTTCTCAGATCCGAGAAGGTCACAGCAGATGTTGCAAAGGCAAAAGAAGCCGGTGATATGGTCATTGCATTTTTACACACGGGAGAAGAATATTCTACCGAGCCTAATCAGGATCAGAAAAACTTTCTTCAGCTTCTGCTCTCCCAGGGTGTGGATATTGCCATCTGTTCTCATTCTCATGTATTACAGAATTATGAGACCCTGACGGATGACCAGGGAAATGAAATGCTTGTTTATTATTCTCTCGGTAATTTTATCTCTACGCAGAAACAACCTGAATGCCTTCTGGGAGGTATGGCCGATATTACGATTACAAGAGATCCGCAGACCAGTGAATTATCAATTTCCGATTCTCAGTTGATTCCTCTGATTACGCATTATAACTATGAAAAAAATGAATACTCCGTATATAAACTCGAAGATTATTCAGAAGAACTTGCAGGCGAACACAGTGTTCATGAAGAAACCAGCGAACCATTCACTCTGGAAAGTTTAAAACAACAGTTTCATAATGTGCTTGCACAACAATACACATATGATTGATCTATATGCAAAAGGGATAAGGATGAAACTTATAAAAGTTTTCCTTATCCCTTTTTTTCCTGTACACAGGATCATCTCTGGATAAACAGCAATACCCTTGTCCTGATTTCTTCCACTTTTTTAGGAAGTCTCTCATGTTTGGCCATAAACAGATGAAGAGAGAAATCAAACGTATATACCAGGATCACCACAGCTGCCAAGATCATCCCTGCCCGGTAAGGATAACTGTCTGCAATCATCTCTACAAAATTCTGCAGGAATGCAAAAAGCAATACCGTATAGAATCCCCAGGCAATGGTGCTTTCCAGACAGATGATTCCTTTATAATTAAATGGCTTCTCGTTGTAGTCCCACCAGACCTGTCCAAGAAAATGCTTCATAACTACTGCTGTCACAAATTCAAGTCCTGTTGCCAGTGCGGCGCCCGCCAGATACAAGAACAAATATTGCCCTCCCAAAGGTTTTAAAATTGCAAAAACGGTCAAAGCTCCCACTGCATAAATCGGACAAAACGGGGAAAAAGCAAAGCCCCTGTTTGTCAGTTTTCTGTTGCAGAATGACATGTAAATCGACTCTACAACCCAGCCCATAAAGCTGTAAATAATAAACCACTGTACGAAATGGTACAAATCCGTTCCGTAAACTGCATGTGTCCACATAATATCCCCTCACATTTCTGAAAATCTTTTTTATTTTCTTTAAGTAAAATCTGATTTCATTGTTGTTTTTGATGGTGTCATTCTAACATAGAAAAATTAAAAAATCCATCGAAAACAGGGAATATTAAAGAAAACTTCAGAAATATTTCGATTTCATAACGTAAAAAAGCAACTTCCGTTTCCGGAAATTGCTTTTTGTTTTATGGCTTTACGCCCCGCTTGCACAAAAATTAGTTATATTTACGTTTTCTTGCAGCTTCAGATTTTTTCTTACGACGAACACTTGGTTTCTCGTAATGCTCTCTTTTGCGGATTTCCTGCTGAATGCCGGCTTTAGCACAGCTACGTTTAAATCTACGCAGAGCACTATCTAAAGTTTCGTTTTCTTTTACGATAACGTTTGACATAGTCTCACACCTAACCTCCCTCCAGTTGTAGATTGTGCAGAATACAACTGTTTGGGTATTTTATTGCACTGACATTAATTATATCAGATTTTTTTAATACGTCAACAGATTTTTCTCAGATTTTGTAAATTTCTATAATCTGTTTTTTATGCCAGCTGTCCTTCCACAAGCTCAGGGATCTTGGCAATTGCTTCCCCGATTTTTTCCGGTTTCTTTCCGCCGGCCTGTGCCATATTCGGACGACCGCCGCCGCCTCCGCCTACAATGGCTGCTGCTGCTTTGATCAGGTTACCTGCATGAGCACCCTTGTCCATAGCACCCTGGGTAGCCATAGCCAGAAGACTTACTTTACCATCTTTTGCAGATGCCAGAACAACAACACCTTCGCCCAGTTTTTCTTTCAGCTGATCTCCCAGATCTCTCAGACCGTTCATATCTACATCAGTTACAGCGGATGCCAGGACTTTCACACCTTTCACTTCCACTACCTGATCCATAACATCACCAAGAGATTCCTGCGCCATTTTGCTCTTCAGGGATTCATTTTCACTGTGCAGTTCTTTCACTTCTTTCTGCAGATGTGTGATCTTATCCTGAATCTCAGCCGGAGAAGTTTTCAGCATTTTTGCGATATCGTGGAGATTTGTCTCCATTTCTTTATAATACTCAAGAACGTTATTGCCGGTAAGTGCTTCGATACGACGAACACCTGCTGCCACACCTGCTTCGGAAACGATCTTAAACAGTGTGATTGCAGAAGTATTTGCCACATGAGTACCACCGCAAAGCTCGATTGAGAAATCACCCATAGATACCACACGTACCTCATCCCCGTATTTTTCACCGAACAATGCCATAGCACCGGTTTTCTTCGCTTCTTCGATTCCCATGATCTGTGTTTTTACTTCCAGACCTGCCTGGATCTCTTTATTCACCAGCTCTTCCACTTTGGCGATCTCTTCCGCTGTCATCGGCTGGAAATGAGCAAAGTCAAAACGAAGTCTGGTAGGTGTAACAAGAGAACCTTTCTGCTCTACATGAGAACCAAGAACTGTTTTCAGGGCTTTCTGAAGCAGATGGGTTGCACTGTGGTTTTTGCAGGTATCTGCACGGCCTGCCGTACAAACTTTCAGTGTCACAGCTTCACCTTTGGAAATCATACCGGATTCCATCGTTCCTACATGACCGTATTTGCCGCCGCGAAGCTTGATGGTGTCTTCTACACGAAATACACCGTTTTCTGTAGAGATCACACCTTTATCACCTTCCTGACCACCCATAGTAGCATAGAATGGAGTATGCTCTACGAAAATCGTTCCGCTCTGGCCTTCCATCAGAGAATCTACAATCTCTGTATCGGTCGTCATAACAGTTACTTTGGAAGTATCTTCCAGTTTATCATAACCTGTAAATTCTGTTGTTATGGAAGTATCGATCTCATCGTATACAGTTGCATCTGCTCCCATATAATTGGTCACTTCACGGGCTGTACGGGCACGCTCTCTCTGAGCATCCATCTCTGCCTTAAAGCCATCTTCGTCGATCTGGTATCCCTTTTCTTCCAGAATCTCTTTTGTCAGATCCATCGGGAATCCATAAGTATCATACAGTTTGAAAGCATCAGAACCACTCAGTGTATTCTTTCCTGCTGCTTTCATATCCTCTTCCATATCATTCAGGATTTTAAGACCCTGATCGATGGTTTTATTGAACTGATTCTCTTCGTTTGTCAGTACATTCAGGATAAAGTCTTTCTTCTCTTCCAGTTCCGGATATCCGTCTTTGGAACCTTCGATTACTGTTGCACTCAGTTTTGCAAGGAACTGTCCCTGGATACCAAGAAGACGTCCATGACGGGCAGCACGACGGATCAGACGGCGAAGAACATAGCCTCTTCCTTCATTTGTCGGCATAACACCATCGGAGATCAGGAAGGTAGCGGAACGCATATGGTCTGTAATCAGACGAATAGATACATCCGCATCATGATCTGCACCGTAAGTCTTTCCTGCGATTTCGCAGACTTTATTTCTCAGAGCACAGATAGTATCCACATCAAAAATTGAATCCACATCCTGTACAACAACGGCCAGACGTTCCAGACCCATACCGGTATCGATATTCTTCTGTTTCAGAGTCTCATAATGACCTTCTCCGTCATTTTCAAACTGGGTAAATACGTTGTTCCAAACTTCGATATAACGGTCGCAGTCGCAGCCTACGGTACAGTCCGGTTTGCCGCAGCCATACTTTTCTCCTCTGTCATAGTAAATCTCGGAACATGGACCGCAGGGACCTGCACCGTGCTCCCAGAAGTTGTCTTCTTTACCAAAACGGAAGATACGCTCAGCCGGAATACCTACTTCTTTATTCCAGATATCAAATGCTTCATCATCTTCCATATATACAGATGGATAAAGACGGTCAGGATCAAGACCTACCACCTGTGTCAAAAACTCCCATGACCATGCAATCGCTTCATGTTTGAAGTAATCACCAAAAGAAAAGTTTCCAAGCATCTCAAAAAAGGTACCATGGCGGGCAGTTTTACCTACATTTTCAATATCACCGGTACGGATACACTTCTGGCAGGTAGCCACACGTGTTCTCGGCGGGATCTCTGCTCCTGTAAAATATGGTTTCAGCGGAGCCATACCTGCATTGATCAGCAGAAGGCTCTTATCATTCTGCGGTACAAGCGAAAAACTGTTCATAACCAGATGTCCTTTGCTCTCGAAAAAGTCCAGAAACATCTGACGAAGTTCATTTACTCCATACTTTTTCACTGTTCGTTCCTCCTCATAGTCAAAATTCATCAAACTAAATTTCATTCTATCACACTTATTCAGGTGGTGCAATTTATAATACGCAAATCTTTTTGAATTTTTTCTTTCCGCGTTTCAGTACCATGCCATCTGCCGGAATATCTTCTTTGGTTACCGTATAACGGATATCTGTGATTTTCTCTCCGTCGATGGATACTCCGCCCTGTTCAATGGCACGGCGTCCTTCTGAACGGGAAGTTACCAGTTCTGCTTTGCAGAGCATGGAGATCAGGTCGATGGAACCATCTTTAAAATCTTCATCGGACAGTTCTGTGGTAGGCATGTTCTCTGCGCTTCCTGCAGAAAATAATGCTCTTGCGCCTTCCTGTGCTTTTTTTGCCTCTTCTTCTCCATGTACCAGAGAAGTCAGTTCATAGGCAAGAATTTCTTTTGCCTGATTCAGCTGGCTGCCTTCCCATTTGTCCATCTCATCGATCTGCTCCAGTGGAAGGAAAGTAAGCATACGGATACATTTCAGCACATCTGCATCAGCCACATTTCTCCAGTACTGGTAGAAATCAAACGGAGAGGTCTTATTCGGATCCAGCCATACTGCACCGGACTGTGTTTTACCCATCTTCTTTCCTTCAGAATTCAGAAGGAGGGTGATCGTCATCGCACATGCGTTTTTACCAAGTTTTCTGCGGATCAGTTCTGTACCGCCCAGCATGTTGCTCCACTGATCATCACCACCGAACTGCATGTTGCAGCCGTATTTCTGGTACAGCATGTAGAAGTCAAAGCTCTGCATGATCATGTAATTGAATTCCAGGAAGCTCAGACCTTTTTCCATACGCTGTTTGTAGCATTCTGCAGTCAGCATACGATTGACTGAGAAATGCGGTCCGATGTCACGCAAGAACTCGATGTAGTTCAATCCCATCAGCCAGTCTGCATTGTTAACCATCAGTGCTTTTCCGTCAGAGAAATCAATAAAACGTTCCATCTGTTTTTTGAAGCAGTCACAGTTATGCTGGATAGTCTCCTGTGTCATCATCTGACGCATATCACTTCTTCCGGAAGGATCTCCAACCATGGCGGTACCTCCTCCGATCAGGGCGATCGGTTTGTTGCCTGCCATCTGAAGACGTTTCATCAGACACAGTGCCATAAAATGTCCTACATGAAGACTGTCTGCTGTCGGGTCAAAACCGATATAAAATGTTGCTTTTCCATTGTTGATCAGGTCTTTAATTTCTTCTTCATCGGTTACCTGGGCGATCAGACCACGGGCAACCAGTTCGTCATAAATCTGCATAATCATTGTTCTCCTTTTCCGTCGTTTGTTATGATGTAGGTATAAAAAAAGAACCCATATTTCATCCCTTTTAGGACGAGATACGGATCCCGTGTTACCACCTAATTTCACAGAAAACTCTCATTTCCTGCCTCAGTAAGTACAGCGTTCGCAATACTTTGACCTGGATAACGGCGGTCAGACCGTCACAGCCTACTATGCCGGATCGATATACCTTTGAATTCAATTCCTGCAATTCGGTGTGCTGCTCCAAGAGGTATTCACAGAAAGTTCGACGGGGGCCTCTCACCATCCGGCTCCTCTCTGTCCGTGTTCCTTACTGTTACTTGTTCTTTTCATAGCTTTTATCTTTCAAAAGTATACAAACTTAATAATTTTTTGTCAAGGGTATCTGAAAATCTTTTCCCAAATGCGATTTGAACACTACGCATGCATCATCGGGATATTAACATGTTTCATAAAGGTTCCTGCCAGTATCGGCTCGGATATTTTTTCACGGCAGATCTGAATGAATGGTCCCATGCAGAATGCGATCAGGATTGTTCCGATTCCCAGATCCCCACCCAGGAAAAATCCGATTCCTACGCAAATCAGATCTGTTGCGATACGGCAGAATTTGAATGGTACAGGTGTTTTTGCATCCAGTGCAAGTGCCTGTGCATCATAAGGAGAAACTCCCAGGTTTGCTGTATAGTACAGTGCAGAAGAGATAGAGATCAAAGCCAGACCCAACACCATAAGGAAAACTCTCATAGCCATTCCCGGGTTTCCTACCAAATGACGAATCACTACAGTTGCTGTATCAACAATCGTACCTGTACATGTAAGACTGATGATCGTTGCCAGTCCAAGCAGTGATCTCTTCATTTTCCATGCGATCAAAGTCAGGATCGCACAGGATGTCAGGAAAACTACCTGATAAGAAAGACCGGTGGTTTTGCAGATTCCGAACATCAGTACACTGAAAGGATCCACACCGAAACCGGATAATTTATTACAAGCCACAGAAATAGAAGTTATAACAATACCTATAATTGCCATTGCGATTCTTTTTGCCATAATCTTAGATTCTGTATTCATGATTTTTTGCTCCTTTAATTAAGTATTTCTTGTTATTTTTTACAATACAAAGTATAATATCAGCAAGCGGTAAATTCTACCACAATCTCAGCGTATTTTATAACAATATCATCTTATTTAATTGTTTTTATAAGTTTTTTAAGGATTTTTTGTAACGATTTCGTCGTATCGTTGTTTCGTTTTTTTGTGGATTCATTACTGAAATCAGTGTTTTTTACTCGATTTTTTGTACACTATTTTGGCATTATTTCGCCATGCAGATATTCTTTTCATAAAATGTATGGGAATTTTAGAATTATAAGGAGAAATCATGAACAACATTTCAAATGTGTCTATTGAAAAAAATTTAAAAGAGAATTCTAATCACGGGGATTATACTTTTCCCGTCGATATTCATCAGGATTATTTCCCGGCATCCAGTGAAAATGAGCAGCACTGCATTCCCTGCCACTGGCATCCGGAAGTGGAGATTCTTCTCGTAACGAAAGGCTCTCTTCACTCCCAGGTGAACCTGAAAGAGTATGAAATTTTACCGGGAGAAGCGATTTTTGTCAATGCAAACCAGCTTCATGCGGGATATCCTACCAGTGCCGGCGACACCCGCCTTCATTCCTTTATTTTTGATCCCAGCTTTCTTTATGGAAAGGAAAGCAGTCTGATCTATCAGAAATATGTACGTCCCCTTCTGGAGAATTCTGCATTTCCTGCCTGTCATCTGCGGCCGATAGATGACGACCAGACTCAGTTTTTAAAAATGATCAATCAGTGCTATTATCTCCAAAAAAATAAGCCCGCCAACTGGGAGCTTGAATTGCTCTCCCTGATGACAGGCTGCTGGGTAAAACTATGGAATCTGAACTGCCGGGAAACCTTACAGGTTCCCGTAAGCCGTAAAGCTTCCAGAGACCAGCTGAATATTCGTGCTTTTCTTGATTTTGTTCATGAACATTATGCGGAAAAACTTTCTTTAAATGATCTGGCAGAAGCCGCTGCTTTAAGTCCCGGAGAATGCGGCCGTCTGTGCAACCGGGTACTTCATCAGACACCTATGAATTATCTGCTGTCCTACCGGATCGAACAGAGTATCCCAGATCTTTTAAAGCAGGAACTTTCCATTACCGAGATTGCATTGAAAGTCGGATTTTCCGGCTCCAGTTATTATGCAGAAGTATTTCGCAAAATGAAAGGGGTATCTCCACGGGAATTCAGAAACCATATACTGAAGTTTTAAGCTCTTAATGCTTCTTTCGCCAGCTTATCAGCCTCTTCATTATAGTAATCCCCTGAATGAGCTTTGACTTTCCTGAAACTGATTTTTATATGGTTTTGCTGCCGCTGCATATATTCTGCGTATTTCTGTGTCAATGTGTTCTTGGCTTTCCAGACACCGGTAGCCCACTTTTCGATTCCTTCATAATCGTATCGTAGTTCCAGGTTATCATATCCATTTTTTATTGCCCACCTGACTGCGGTCATTGCCCCAAGCATCTCACCGGCTACATTTCGAATTGCTAATGATTCCGGATTGTCACCATTTCCGGACTCTTTAATTATATCTCCATCCGGTGTCAGAATCACGCATCCAAAGGCGTATTTTCCGATTGCTGCATCAAAACTTCCGTCTACATAAGCAATCAAACTGGATTTTTCCTTATTCAAAACATCTTCTATTTCTGCTTTTATATCTTCGTATTCCAAATACTTTTTTGCTTCATCTTCCGTTAAAAAGCCTTTATATTCTGCTCCAGGATATCCAGTAACCGCTGCTTCACATTCACTCCACGAATAGAATAGTCCAGTGGTCTTCCCTTTCCTGACAGCATATACTTTCTTTTTTGCCATATGATCTCCAATCTATTTCCACACGCCCGTCTCTTCAAATCGTCTTGCAGACTCCTGGGCATCTTTTATAATCTGAGGATCATAACCGATGATCTCCAGCAGTTTGATGGCATTCCTCGTAGTAGCACGACCATCTTTCAGCTGATAGTTAAAGAATACATCGTGCTCCCTGATCTCTTCTTCAAAATGATAATTCTGGTAACAATTTTCCAGAATATAAGATAATTCAATATCATGTGTGGCAGCCAGCGGAAGTACATGCGGCATTGCCAGAGATCTTAGGATCTGGGAAGATGCAGCAATACGTTCAATCGTATTGGTTCCTCTGAGCACTTCATCTACAATACACAAAATCGGTTTTCCTTTTGCGCATTCTTTCAAAATTCTCTGCAGAGACTTAATTTCCACCATGTAGTAACTTTCGCCGCCTTCCAGATCATCCCTCAGAGCCATGGATGTCATCATTCTGAAATAATCCGCGTAATAAGCATGCGCCGTACAAGTATAAACTGTCTGTGCCAGAATCGCATTGAGTGCTATCGTTTTAAGGAACGTAGACTTGCCGGATGCGTTGGAACCGGTGATCAGCACACCTTTATCAATATTTATACTGTTAGCCACCGGATTGGGAATCATGGGATGGTACATATCCTGAACCTGCAGCGTAACCTGAGTATTGTGATTCTCCCTCGAAATCAGCTGAGGCTGACACCAGAATGGAAGGAATTCACGAAATGATGCGATGGCTATCATTGCATCCAGTTCTCCCATGGCTTCAAACATATCTTCAATCTCTTCTTCATGGCCATCCACATGTTTCAGCATAGAATAGAATTTGATAAAATCCACCATGAAAATGATTTTAAGATAGGAAATTACAAAGGCTTCCAGTCCGTCCTGAACAGAATTCACCGATGCTACCAGAAATGCACCTTTCCGAAAGCTTTTCATAGATTTATTTCCCACTCGAATCCTGTCAAGATAAGTCTGAATCTGCGGATTATCAATCTTCTCAAATCCGTCTGCCGCCTTGAGCATTCTCAGAATACAGATCAGACAGTTAAGGTATGGCTCCATTTTTTTCGAATTTCGCATATGAATGACGCCGTTTACGCACATCATGACCATAAAAGCGGTCACTCCCACCAGTGGATTGATAAAAATCGCTCCTATGGAAAGCAGGGAAAGAACCGCCAGAAGAATATATTTACCGCTTCCTGCCCTCTCCACATCTTTCAGTGCATAAATATAATCGGAAAGAGAAAGGGCTGATATTTTCCTGACTTCTTTCACCTGACTCTGTACCTGGATCCGTTCTTCCTCATGTGTACGAAAATATTCAATCAGCCGGTTTCTTTCTTCCAGCACATCAACATCAAATTCCGGAATTCTCAACATACGGTAAAGCGCATCTTCACCACAGGACGACACCGTCGTGTTCATAACCATAAAAATCTGATCCATATTCAGGTCATTCCAGGTAATATCATCCACCATGAATCTGCCATTTTGATGTTTTTTTGCATAGTGAGAAATACTGTCCAGTTCTTCTGTCGTATACTCCCTGTCTGCCACGGATCCCCACATTCGTCGAAGCTTTGCCAGGAACCATCTTCTCTGTTTTTTCTTGTCTCTAATCATAACTACAGCAGCGATAATAAAAATCGCTGCTATAGTCAACAGCATGATAATGCTTTCTTCTGTCATACACTCTCCTGTGCTATCTTTTGATGATTTTCAAAATGATTACTGTCTGAGATATTCCTCAAACACCCTCAGTGTTTCCGCCGTAGTCTCTTCCGTATGCGCATTGGAGACAAACATAGCTTCAAACTGAGATGGTCCCAGATGAATTCCATACTCCAGCATAAACCGGAAATACTCTGCGAATGTGTTTGTATCCGCAGTTTTTGCCTCTTCATAATTATGCACATCCTGATTCGTAAAATACAGACAGCCAAGGGAACCGATATGATTCATCTTCCATGGTTTTTCGTATTTCTTTACCAGCTCAGCCATTCCTTCAAATAGCTTCTCTGCATTATTTCTCATATTTATATAGATCTCAGGCTGTTCTTTCAAAATTTTGAGCTGTGTAATTCCGGCAGCCATAGCAACCGGATTGCCACTGAGGGTACCGGCCTGATAAACGCTTCCAACCGGAGCCACCATTTCCATGATCTCACGTTTTCCGCCATAGGCGCCTACCGGCATGCCTCCACCGATAATCTTTCCATAGGTGACCAGATCGGCCTGAATACCAAAATACTCCTGAGCTCCACCGAAAGCCAAACGGAAGCCTGTGATTACTTCATCAAAAATAAGGACAGTACCATAATCCGTACACAGATTTCTCAGTCCCTGAAGGAATCCTTCCTCCGGCAGTACAACACCCATATTGGCAGCAACCGGCTCCACGATTACAGCCGCGATCTGATCCGGGAACTGCTCAAATAACGCTTTTACGCTGCTTAAATCATTGTACACTGCAGTCAGAGTATCCTGCGTACAGCCTGCCGGAACTCCTGCACTGTCAGGAACCCCTGCTGTCATAACGCCGGATCCGGCTTTCACCAGAAGTGCATCCGAATGTCCATGATAGCATCCGGCAAATTTAACAATTTTATTTCTTCTGGTATACCCTCTCGCCACACGGATCGCACTCATTACCGCTTCTGTACCGGAATTTACCATACGGATCATCTCTACGGAAGGAATGTTTTTGCAGATGAACTCTGCCATCTCCACTTCGATCTCCGTCGCTGCTCCGAAACTTAATCCTCTCTCTGCTTTTCTAACAACCTCTTTCAGAACATCCTGATTATTATGTCCAAGGATCATGGGACCCCAGGAACCAATATAATCGATGTATTTCTTACCGTCCGCATCGAAAACAAACGGTCCTGTAGCTCCTTCGATAAAACGTGGTGTCATCCCAACAGAACCATAGGCTCTTACCGGGCTGTTCACCCCTCCCGGAATCACTTTCACTGCACGTTTGAATAATCCATCCGATCTGCTGCTCATTATCCGATTCTCCCTTCATCCATACATTTTGCCAGTTCTTTTGCGTAATAAGTAAGATAAATCTGAGCACCGGCACGATATGCGCCTACTGCCATTTCACACATAATTCTTTCTTCGTCGATCCAGCCCTTCTGCGCAGCTGCTTTCACCATGGCATACTCTCCGCTCACACTGTATGCCGCAACAGGAACGTTAGTCACTTCTTTTACTTTCGTGATCATATCCTGATAAGCAAGTGCCGGTTTTACCATAACAATATCTGCCCCTTCTTCCACATCCAAAAGTGCCTCTTTTACACCCTCACGGCTGTTATGGGGATCCATCTGGTAGCTTTTACGATCCCCGAAAGCCGGAGCAGAATCAGCTGCTTCCCGGAAGGGTCCGTAAAATGCAGATGCATATTTTACAGCATAAGACATGATCGGTGTCTCTTTGTATCCGTTTTTATCCAGTGCCTGTCGGATCGCCAATACCCGTCCGTCCATCATATCGGACGGTGCCACCATATCTGCTCCCGCCTGTACATGAGAAACCGCAGTCTTGGCAAGAAGCTCAAGGGTACTGTCATTTTCCACTTCATGACCGCACAGCATACCACAGTGACCATGAGAGGTGTACTCACAAAGACAAACGTCTGTTATATAATATAAATCAGGAAACTGTTCTTTTCCCACTGCAAGTGCTCTCTGTACAATTCCGTCCTGCGCATAAGCCTGACTTGCAATCTCATCTTTTTTATCCGGAATACCGAACAGCATCACACTGCCCACCCCCGCTTTAGAAAGTCTTTCCAGCTCATAAGGAAGACGATCCAGCGTATAACGGAACTGTCCCGGCATGGAAGGAATCTCATCTTCTCTTCCCATACCTTCCTGTACAAACAACGGGTAAATCAGGGACGATTTGTCCATTCTAGTCTCTCGTACCATTTTCCGCAGATACTCTCCGCCACGAAGTCTTCTCGGTCTTTTTATTATTTCCATAATATTCATCTCCTTTGCTGATACAATTCTATAACCAATTCTACCAGACTGTCAATAGAAGCCTCTTTGGCCACATAGGTCTCCATACCGTACCGTGCTGCTTCTTCTCTGGTCTGTTTTCCGATACATGCTGCTTTCACTTTTGTGTAATCCAGATCCGGAACTGCCCGGACAAATCCCCGTACTGTGGAAGCACTGGTAAATACGGCATAATTTATTTTGCCATCCTCAAATTCTTTTGCCTCATCGATCAATTCCTGACTCTCATAAGTGGTATCATATGTAGCCAGATCATCCACATGAAGATCCGGTCGTTTGCTCAGTTCTTCCATGATTTCTTTATTGCCGATTGCTGCTCTCGGAATCAATACAGATGCGCCGGTTTCACATACCTGTGCCATTTTTCTGCCAAGAGATGCCCCATCAAAAACTTCCGGCATAAGATCCGGGTATAATCCCCGTTCTTTCAAAGCTTTTTGTGTACCTTTTCCGATTGCTGCGATTTTCAGACTGCCAAGTGCCCGGATATCTTTTCCTTCTTCCAGCAGCAGTTCAAAGAAAATGCGAACACCGCTTGGACTGGTAAATGCAATCCACTGATAAAATTCCAGTTTTTCCAGACATTCTTTTATTTTCGTTCTGTCTTTGACCGGTGATACCGCTATCGCCGGAAGTTCCAGCACCTCTGCCCCCTGAACGCGAAGCTTCTGCGCCATAGAGGATATAAGCTCCTTCGGTCTGGTAACCAGTACTTTACATCCTGCCAGCGGAAGTTTTTCATACCATCCGAAACGATCTGCCACTTCGCAGACGCCCCCGACTACAATGATTGCCGGTGTTTCAATTCCCTGACGGTCCACTTCCTGTTTCAGAGTTTTTACCGTAGCTACAATTCTTTTCTGTCCCGCTGTTGTTCCCTGTTGCAAAACAGCTGCCGGCGTTTCCGGATTCATCCCGGCAGATATCAGATGACTGCAGATATCTTCCAGTGCCGTCACTCCCATCAGAAATACCAGAGTCCCTCCTGTACGTACAAGTGCCTCAAAATCAATATTGTATGCCTGTCCGGCTTTTTTATGTCCTGTGATGATATGGACAGAGGAACAATAATCTCTGTGAGTCACCGGGATTCCGTTGTACGCAGGAACGGCAATACTGGAAGTTACACCTGGAACAACCTCATAGGGAATCTCATGTTCCGTCAGAAGTTCCAGTTCTTCTCCGCCTCTGCCAAAAAGGAAGGGGTCTCCGCCTTTTAACCTAACCACCCGGTATCCTTTCTGTGCTTCTTCCAGAAGTACCTGATTGATCATTTCCTGTTTCATGATATGATGTCCTGCCCGTTTCCCCACATTGATAAGGCGGGCATTTTTCGGAACCATTGCCAGAACACCGTCACCAACCAGACTGTCATAGACTACAACTTCTGCCTGTTCCAGCACCTGTTTCCCTTTTATCGTAAACAGTCCCACATCTCCGGGGCCTGCGCCTACCAGCCATACTTTACCCTGTTTTTTCATCCTTCTACATCCTCTTTCAGTTTTTTCGCAAGCCTTACACCCAGTTCTTCCGCTTCATCCACAGTTCCGTTCATGCTGTCCTTTTTATACTTACCTGTACTCTCCTGATAGTATAATCCCATAAGGTGAATGCTATCTCCGTGGATTATTGCGTGCGCAGCCACCGGTGAAGAACATCCCCCATCCAGATAACGGACAAAGGCTCTTTCCGCCAGAGCTGCCTTTGTACCATCCCTGTCTGCAAAATGCTCCAGATAAGAATAATCTTCTCCCTGTCTTCCCTGCACAGCAAGGATTCCCTGACCTGCTGCCGGTATCATTTCCTCCGGTTCAAAATAACGGGAAATTCTTTCCTCCAGACCCAGCCGTTTCAGACCTGCTGCTGCCAGAATCAGTGCACTGTACTCTCCACTGTCCAGTTTATTCAGTCTGGTCTGTACATTTCCACGGACACTTTTAAATTCAGCCTGCGGATACAATTCTTTTAACTGCAGAATTCTTCTAAGGCTGGAACAGCCAATGGGCTTTGTAAAATCAATCTCCCGACTTCCCCGGGGAAGTACCAGTACATCTCTCGGATCTTCCCTCTTCGAAAATGCCACCAAAGGTAATTCTTCCGGCACCTCCATCGGTACATCCTTCAGACTGTGTACCGACAGATCACTTTTCTTTTCCAGCAGCGCTTTATCAAGTTCTTTCACAAAAAGTCCTTTGCCACCTATTTTATCCAATGTACGGTCCAGAATTTTATCTCCCGTTGTTTTCATTGTAAGAAGGGAAATTTCCCGATCCGGACACTCCTTTTTCAGGTATTCCATCACCATTTCACTCTGTATCACCGCAAGACGGCTTTCCCTGCTACCAATGCGTATGGTTTTCATCTGTCTTTACTCCCTTCAAATCCTTCTAATACTTCCGAGATTTTTTCACGCAGTATAGCTGCCCCGTGATGATCTTTTCCTGATGCATTGATTCCTACTACATAAGAATCTTTTCTTACAATTCCCGGGAAATGAAAATCACATTTTTCTTTATTGCTGGCCACATTGACCAGTGCACCCAGGCATTTTGCCACACTGTATATCTCTTCATTCAGTTTATGATCGTCTGTGGCTGCCAGAACCATCCACGCATCATATATATCTTCTCTTTTATATTCCCTGCGTATCACTGTGATTTTTTCTTCCTGCTCCAGTTTTTCCAGTTCCGGAAGAATCTCAGGCGCTACAACTGTAATATGATTACAGAAATCACATAAGGTTTTTACTCTGCGGGCAGCGATATTTCCGCCTCCAACCACCGTGATTTTTTTCTCGCTGATGTCTACAAACATCGGGAAATATCCATTATTCTTCATACAGCTTTTCCAGTCCTTCCACACACTCCGCAAACGTATCTTTTTCCAAGGTATCACGTAGTCCAAAAATCATTTTCGTTACCACTTTTCCTGCCGCTGTATCGATTGCCTTTTCCAATTCCTCTTTTTCTTCTTCCTGCAATGGAAGTTTGTGGAGAATTTTATGGAGACGGAGATTCAGGTCAGTCACAGCCTCTTCTTTGATTTCCTGAATTCTCGGAATCATATCACGACCATCCAGCCAGACATAAAAATCATCCATTTCTTCCTGAAGAATCACTTCCGCATGTTCCATGGATATTTTCATAGATTCGCTGGGACCTGTCAGTTTGAAATCGTCAATGGTATACAATTTCGTCATGGAAAGTCCTGAGATTTCCGGATCAATATCTCTCGGAACTGCCAGATCAATAAAAATCACGTTTTTCTTAAGCCCTGCTTCTTCTACCTGTTCTTTTGTCAGCGTAAAATTCGGACTGGCGGTGGCACTGACTACAAGATCACATCCCGGAAGGAAATCCAGCCGCTCTCCATAATTGATCCTGGAACATCCCATAGGAATGCTCACCATTCCACTGCGGTACTGACGTACGGTAACTGTCACCTCTGCTCCTGTCCGCTTCAATGACTGGGCGGCAAGCTTCCCCATCTCACCGTTTCCGATCACCATACAGTTTGCGTTTCCAAAATCAAAGTTTTTATTCTTCAGCATTTCGATAGCCTGATCCATAGCCGTCTGATTGGCCCTTGAAAATGTCACATCTGTCTTCACCCTTTTACCGGCTGTAACCGCTTTTCGAAACAGCACTTCCAGTACATTGTCTGTCACATAACTTTCTCTTGCCAGAGCCAGCGCATCTTTGACCTGTGTAATGATCTGATCTTCCGCCAATATCATGGACTTCAACCCACAAGTCAGATGAAACAGATGATCAACTGCTTCTTTTCCCTCTCTTTTTACAAAATAAGACTCATACTGGGTGGGATCAACCTCTTTCAATCTGCAAAGTTCTTCCAGCAGAGAGCCTTCCCATTTTTCATCCGTACTTGCCCATATTTCCATTCGGTTACAGGTGGATATAATCACACATCCAAGAACACCCGGAATCTTTTTCCACCGTTCCATAGCCGCAGCTGCATTCTTTTTTGTAAAAGAAAACAGGGCACGAATATCCACATTTGCTTTTGTGTGGTCTATGCCTATCATTTGTATACTCATTGTTACTTGTTCCTCCGGTTCTAATCTCATCATAAAAGATGCATCTTTCACACTTATGCATCATCATAGCACAAGTTATTTTAAAATGAAAGTTACTATTGGTATTATTTAATCATCTTATGACAGCCATATAATAGCCGGCAATCGTTTCCGGTGTCTCTTTCATCTTCCCTTTCAGCCACCATTTTACTGCCTCTGCAAAACTCCCGGCCAGATGGTTCAGTACAAACTCCGACGGAGCACCTTTTCGAATCTCCTCCGGATATTTTTTAAACATTTCCGTCAGATATTCTTTAAAATAACGCATGAATAATTCTCCGCTTTCGCACGAAAGAATACCTGCCAGATTACTTTTATTGTCTTTTAAATGATAAAGAATGTGCGTGATTTTTGCTTCCAGATCATTCGGTGTTCCCGAAAAATCATGGGTTTTTTCTGAACTCAGTGCCTCAGAAAAAACATGACTGAAAATATCCGTGCACATCGCTTTTAAAAGTTCATCTTTCGTCTCAAAATGAGCATAAAAAGTACTGCGTCCAATATTGGCTTCATCAATGATCTCCTGTACCGTGATATTATTAAATCTTTTGGTTTCCAGCAGGCTGCTGAAAGCTTTAAAAATAGCTTCTCTTGTCTTTTGCTGTCTTCTGTCCATATTTTACTCCCTTACGATTCCGAAAAAGCGAACAAAATGTTCAATAGCAAATGCATTGTATTTCATTTTTATATGAAAGTCAAGCACATGGCAGATCTGGATTTTTACATTCTATATTTTTCAATATATAATTGACTTTTATTTTTCTCAATAGTAAACTATCTATAATTGAATGTGGTGAGGTTCCTGTGTTTTCTCCACAGGCTAAGAGAGAAGAGGGGTTATATTCCCCCGCGGTCACGCCGCTGTAACGGACGAGCAAACTTCAAAATGTCACTGGGCAACCGGGAAGGCGAAGTTATTGTGTAGACTCCTGAGCCAGAAGACCTGCCCACCGCACGAGAGTTACACTTACGTTACGAACGATGACTGAGTGTAGGAATGTCTGTTGGAGATATCAGATCAGTTACCAGGGCTGTCATAACAATTGATTTGTATCTGCCATTTTACAGACCCTTCCATACACCGGACGTTTTATACGATTCGGTGTTTTTTAATTACACTATGGAAGAGCATGAAAGGAGAAAAAAATGACTCACAAACAAAAACGTATCATCGCTGTTATCAGTGCACTCTCATTGTATTTTGGCCTTATGCCGGCTGCAAGTGCCATGCACATTATGGAAGGATACCTTCCTGTGGGATTCTGTGTGGCCTGGGGTGTCATCTGCCTGCCGTTTCTCGCTGCAGGATTTATGTCTATTAAAAAAGTATTGAATGAAAATCGAAAAGCCCTGATTCTTCTGGCTATGTCCGGAGCTTTCGTATTCGTTATATCCTCTCTGAAGATTCCATCTGTTACTGGAAGCTGCTCCCACATGACAGGTACCGGTCTTGGTGCTATCCTTTTTGGACCGGCTGCAGTCAGTGTATTGGGAATTATTGTGCTTCTGTTCCAGGCTATACTTCTTGCACACGGCGGACTTACTACCATCGGAGCCAATACATTCTCTATGGCAGTTGCCGGACCTCTGATTTCCTACGGAATCTATAAACTCTGTAAAAAATGTAAAATCAATACATATGTAACCGTCTTTCTGGCAGCCTGTCTGGGTGATTTGTTCACCTACTGCGTAACCGCTGTTCAGCTTGCTCTGGCACATCATGCCGATACCACAATTTTGGGTGCCATGGGTAAATTTATGATGGTATTTGCCCCCACACAGGTTCCGTTGGCAGTCATTGAAGGGCTTCTCACCTGTATGATCATGATGGCTCTGGAAACTTATGCAAAACCGGAGCTGAAAGCAATCGGATTTATGGAGGAGGCGAAATAATATGAAAAAAAGTAAGATTGTAATTATTATGATTGTTGTTATTTTCCTGATGGCTTTCATCCCGCTGTTTGCTCTGAAAGATGCAGAGTTCGGCGGTTCCGATGATGCCGGAAGCACTGTTGTTGAAGAAGTAAATTCTTCCTTTGAACCGATTGCCGCTCCTCTGATCGAGAATCTTCTGGGAGGAGAGCTTCCCGGTGAAGTGGAAAGTCTTCTGTTCTGTGTTCAGACCGGAATCGGTGTTGGTGTCATTGCTTTCTGCATGGGCCGTCTCGTAGAGAGAAAAAAACTGGGAAAAGATGAATAAATTTACCGGCGAAAGGAGTTTTCCATGATTACGATTGACAAGCTTTGTTATAATTCCAAGCTTAGATATGTAAACGCCGGGGAAAAATTTGCCTTCACAATGATTACACTTCTGCTTTGTGTAATCAGTCGTTCCATTGTGATTGCATGTATCGTATTGACAGCCACAGGGATTCTGACCGTATATAAGGGTGGAATCCCTCTTTTCCGTTATATGCATTTTATGACGGTGCCCCTGGCCTTTCTGATTCTCAGTACTCTTGCTATTATGTTTAATCTTTCCCGCACGCCGCTGGATCTCTTTGCTATTCCTCTCGGTGAATGGTACCTGACCAGCAGCAGGGATTCTTTCCGGTATGCCATACAGCTGATACTGACAGCACTTTCCTCTGTGTCTTGTCTGTATTTTTTATCTTTCAGCACACCTATGCCGGATATTCTGAATGTACTGGGAACTTTGCATTGTCCCAAATTGTTGATCGAGCTGATGCTTTTGATTTATCGTTTTATCTTTGTCCTTTTGAGCGTGGCATCAGCGATTACAGATTCGCAGCATTCCCGGATGGGTAACAAAGATTATAAAACTTCTCTAAAATCTTTCAGTGCTATGGTTTCTGTACTTTTTATTCGTTCTTTTAAACGGGCAAATGCTCTGTATGATGCTATGGAATCACGCTGTTACGACGGAACCATCCATGTATTGAATGAGACATTTCCACCGGAGAAAAAGCATATCTTTACTATTATTGTTTTTGACATTATATTATTGACGCTTACTGTTTTTATTAAGTTGTATTTGTGACAATCACATCATTTATTATGGAAAGGTTATTCTTATGAGTGAAGACATTATATTGAAAGCCGACAATTTATTCTTTTCCTATGATGACGAGAAAAGCCATTCACTAAACGGTCTTTCTCTGGAAATCAAAAAGGGACATAAAGTAGCGTTTATGGGAGCCAACGGTTCTGGAAAATCCACTTTTTTCCTCTGCTGCAACGGTATCCATCAACCATCCTCAGGTACCCTTTATTTTAACGGGGAACCTGTTGATTATTCGCGAAAAGGACTTCTGAAACTCAGAAGTAAAGTCGGCATTGTATTTCAGGATCCTGATAACCAGCTTTTTTCCGCAAGTGTTTATCAGGAAATATCCTTTGGTATTCTGAATCTTGGAGTGTCTGAAAGTGAAGCAAAAGAACAGGTTGAAAATGTAATCGACTATCTGGAGATCACTCCGTTTCGACACAAACCTACCCACGCACTGAGCGGAGGACAGAAAAAGCAGGTTTCCATAGCAGATATTCTGGTAATGCATCCGGATATCATCATACTGGACGAACCAGCTGCCGCACTGGATCCGAAACACACTGCCATGGTTAATAAAATCGTCGACCAGTTGACAGATAATGGAATTACCGTTATGATGGCAACTCACGATGTAAATTATGCCATGTCCTGGGCGGATGATGTATTTCTTTTTAAAGACGGAAAAGTACTGATACAGGGAACTCCGGAGCAGGTTTTTTCCAATGTATCTGCTCTTGCTGCCACTAACCTGAAACAGCCCGCATGTATGCAGCTTTTTGATAGTCTCTGTAAAAAAGGAATACTGAAAACTTCTCTTCCGATCCCGCGTAATCTGCAGCAGTTGGAGTCTTATATTGCTGATATCAACGAAAGAACTTACCACGGAGGAAAATCCATGATGGAATCAAAAAAAGCAATCCTTGTTGTCAGCTTCGGCACGAGCTACAACACCACAAGAGAAAAAACAATTGATGTAATTGAGAAAAAAATTGATGAGGCTTTCCCTGAGCAAAAAATCTACCGTGCCTGGACCAGCAAAATGATCATGGCAAAACTTTTAAAAAGGGATGGGATCAAAATCAATAACGTGAAAGAAGCTATGGAGCAGATGCGAAATGACGGAATCACAGATGTGATCGTACAGCCCACCCATGTGATCAATGGTATTGAAAATGATCTCATGAAAGAAGATGCACTTTCTTATAGAGATGATTTCCACAGTATTGCTTTCGGTACTCCTCTTCTTACCAGCGAACAGGACAGCCTGGATGTGATCAATGCAGTTGTAAAAGAGTTTTCTGATCTCAAGGATCATGAAGCTCTGGTTCTGATGGGACACGGAACTACCCATTATGCCAATTCTATCTATGCTGCACTGGATTATACTTTTAAAGATAAAGGATATCCGAATGTCCATCTGGGAACCGTAGAAGCTTACCCCTCCATGCAGACACTGCTTCGGATGGTAAAAGAACAGAACCCGAAAAAAGTAAAACTGGCACCCTTTATGATCGTAGCCGGAGACCATGCCCGTAATGATATGGCCGGAGACGATCCGGAATCCTGGAGATGCCAGTTTGAAGCTGCCGGATTTGAGGTGGAATGCTGCCTGAAAGGACTGGGAGAATACCCGGCAGTACAGGATATCTTCATACGGCATATACGGGAAATAATTTCGTGTGAATAGATCCTGTAATAAGGACTGCAGATTCCATCCCTTAGTGCGCAATGTCATTGGGATGGAATCTTTGATCCTCTCTATCCGCTGTAAGAACCTTATACTGTCAATCCCGGTAGTTTCACCGCTTTACTCGCTGTATTCGATTTGTTCTTCTGTATATTTTCGTTCCATATCATGTCTTTTTTTCCTGTTTTCTACCGTATCGAAAATTATCGAGAAATCATAATCCTCAGGATACAATTCCGAAGCCGCCACCTGAAGCCGGACTCTTTTGTGATTGATCCAGATTTTTTTATCCGGCATCTGCACTCTCAATACTCCTTTATCATTCATCGGTTCACATACAATCCCAATTTTTTTATCCGGAAATACCATCACGCTGTCTCCGCGTCTGAATTTTTCCTGAAGTTTGACGTCTTTTTTATTTTTAACTGTTTTTCGTATCTTGTTGCTTCGATGATGCTCCAGATTGTTTTTCTCATTCCGAAATTGATACTTGCTAACTGCAGACTCTCCATAGGAATAACGTACCGCTGTCTGCAGCATTTCTTTTGGCATACCCAGTCGATCAGCAATATAAAATGCGCAGCTTTCACCTGCTTCTCCTATAATCATTTGATACGTCGGCTGAAGGGTTTCCTGATCAAATGTCATTCTTGCATTTACAATACTCTCTGTGTGTTTTGCATATTCTTTTACTTCAGGATAATGAGTAGTTACAAGAAACAAACATCCCGTCCTTTTCAGTTCTTCCAAAATTGCAATAGCAATCCCCATTCCCTCTGCCGGATCTGTACCGGAACCCAGTTCATCCATGATTACAAAACTGTCTCGATCTGCATTTTGTAATACTTCCAGTACATTTTTTATATGTGAGGAAAATGTTGATAAATTTTCCGCCAGGTTCTGACCGTCTCCGATATCACAGAGATAAGAACTGTTCATACAGATATCTGCATTTTCACAGGTTACATGCAGTCCACACTGAGCCATCATACAATTCAACATAACTGTTTTAATCGCTACTGTTTTTCCTCCTGTATTGGGACCGGTGATCACAATTCCACTTACACCTGTTCCGATAGAAAACTGCAGGGGTACATTGATTGCTCTATCCATCAGGGGATGTCTGGCATTTTTCAAAATGATTTTTCTCTCCAGATTAATGGACGGCTCCACTCCATCCAGATCCATGCTCAGCTTTCCTTTGGAAAAGATGAAATCCAGCTTTTCAATCATGTTGATATTATTACGCAGCACCTCTGATCTGTCTGCTGTCATTGCCGTCAGTGTATATAAAATCCGATAAACCTCGTTTTCCTCACTGATATTATGCAGCTGAATCTCCTCATAATATCTGGAAATGCTTACAGGTTCTATAAACAGGGTGTTTCCAGTTGCTGACTTGTCAATTACGCTTCCGTTGATTTTCAGCTTATATTCTTTTTTCACAGGCAGACATAGTCTTCCATTCCGAAGAGTACAGTAATTATCCGCCATATATTCTTTGTGAGAGCGCAGTATCTGTTCCGCTTTTTGCTTCATCTGCTCTTCACATTTTACAATCTGATTACGGATCTGGAAAAGTTCTTTCGATGCATAGTCATCCACCTCTCCTCCCCGTATCTGGCGGCTGATCTCCTCTCTCAGATCTTCTGCTGCATCCAGATTTTCATCATAATAAGCAATTGCATTTTCATATATTTTTCCACGTTTCAGGTAATCCCGAAGTCTCCTGACTGCTGCCAGCATCTTCTCCACTCGTTCCAACTGAAAAGGCGTAAGGCAGTCTCCTTTTTCGGCAGCCATCAAAATTTCTTTTATCTCTTCCACATTCGGCAGCGGAGGCATCCCAAGCTTTTCCAGCATAGTTCTGCTGTCTGTGGTATCCTTCAGCTGTTTTCTTAATTCTCTTTCTGACAGGTAAAATGATTTTTTATCAATCTGTTCTTTTGCTTTGTCTGTTACGCAGAGATTTTTCCATAGTTCTTTGATTTTGTCGAATTCGATCTGTTTTTCTATATTCATGATATTTCCTTTCTTCACAAACGAAAAATCTTATATTTTACAGGACTTTCCTATGATACAAAAAAAGCACAGCCACACAGCCATGCTTATATCCAAATAGTAAGCAAATGTAAATGTAAGGCGAAAATTCGGCAGCCATGCACTATCTTCATATGGGCATACTTATAGTGCAATCAAACTGCACCTGCAATATTTATTTTGCAATTTTCTCCGTAACACTCACAATTAACATCCAAATTCTCCAAAATCTATTTTTCTTTATTCTAACTATCGGTATCCCTTTTGTCAATACCTAATTCCCGCTGCTCTCATATCGTGCAAGCCCTCGATGAAGAGCATAAGACGCTGCAGCCAGCATGATCACGCATATTAGAGGTGTGATGTACACACCTGGCCACATTCCCTGTTTTTCCAGCAGATATCCGACCGGATAGTAACTGACAAACGCATAGGGAATCGCATAAGTGAAAATTCCTCTCAGCAATAATGGATAAATATTTAGCGGATATTTTGCTATCTCCCCCACAGATATTATGAAAAAATTCAGACTGTTTTTATTTCCTCCCAACCAGAACGACATACAGCTTGCAATCCAGATCATGCCGGTTCTGATAATACATGCTTCTAAGAGAAATATAAACAATATTATTATTTTTCCCGGAGTCCATTGAACAGAGCAATGTGTGCATCCCAGTAAAAATATCGCCGCTGCGATTACCATTTTATTCAACCCGTCAAAATCAATCCGTGCTGTGAGAAGCTGCAGTCCCATTGGCACAGGTCTGACAAGGAATCTATCCAGTTCTGCCATATTGATCATCTCTGCTATTTTCCAAGTGCCCTGAAAAAAGAAATTGATACACCCCTCGGAAAATAATAGAAAACTGTAGAGGAAAAGAACTTCCCACATGTTCCATCCTGCCACTTGTGGAATATTACTATAGATAATTCCGATTACAGCCAAACTACAGAACTGTGAAAAAGTTGTAAAACATATCATCATTAAAAAATCCGCACGATACTGCATCAGGGATTTCATATTCTGCAGCTGTATTTTCCAATACAGATAAAGATATTTTTTCCATTTCTTTGTCATACCTTACCCTCCATACAGAGAAATAACAGAAGATGCTTTTTTCCATATAAGATTTCCTACAATCCCCAGAAGCAGAGTCCAGATTATCTGCAGAATAATTTTCTGCATGGATTCTGACAAACTGAATGTACCGATAAAAATACTGCATGGAATATAAACAATTCCCTGAAAGGGAAGATATTTTACTGCTTTTTGGAAAATCTCCGGAAACATGGCTAAAGGTATGATCGCACCTGAGAAGAAATTTGTCAGCACCTCTCTTGCTTTTGACACACCATAAGCATTGTCTGTATAAAAACATAGCATAGAAAAAATATATTGTATTCCAAACTTTATAACTTGTCCCAGCATAAATGAAATCAAGAATAATATTATTCTGTTTATCGACAAATCATGCAGACCATTTGCACCTAAGTATAAAATACCAATAAACACGAAAGTGATACCGAATTCTGTCACTGCGTTTCCAAGCATTCTGAAAAACTGCATTTCCCTGTAAGATACTGGTTTTAATAAATCCAGGATTATATCTCCTTTTATAATTCTTTTTGCTGTCTGCATTTCAAATCCGAAGGTGAATGTACTGTTACATAAATAAGCGACAAATACATATCTTCTCATCATTTCCCATGTATATCCTGCGACTGTATTCTGATATATAAAAATGCTTTTCCATACATAATACAAAACGGCAGTCTGAATGAAATTAGCAAGCATGCCTGTAATCAGATTATTGCGATACGCGCATCCTTCCAGAAAACCACACCTGATATATGCCCCGTATTTTTTCATCCGCATTTCCTCCTGTTAAACAGTTGAATCACGATTTCTTCCAATGTCATGCCTTTCGGATATTGATCAAAGATTTTCTCCATACTGTCATCAAACAATATTTCACCTTTTTCCAATATAATCAACCTTTTACAGAGTGATTCCAGATCATTCAAATCATGGCTTGTCAGTATAATAGTTGTATGCTTTTCCTGATTTATATGCTTCAGGAATTGATAAATACTTTGCTTAACCGCAACATCCAGACCTATCGTCGGCTCGTCCAGAAAAAGAATCGGAGGCTCATGCAATAAAGCTGCTGCCATATCTGCTCGTACTCTTTGCCCCAAAGAAAGCTTTCTGGCGGGCTGATGAAGGAATTCGTCAAGTTCCAGGATTTCCTTGAACTGACCCATATTTTTCTCATACGTTTCATCTGGTATCTCATAAATGCTTTTCAGCAGCCGAAAGGTCTCTATAACCGGGATATCCCACCATAATTGTGTCTTCTGCCCAAATACAACGCCTATCTGCCGTGCATTTTCCATCCGGTTCTGAAAAGGATCCGTGCCTCTGATATACACAGTACCGCCTGAGGGCTTCATAATTCCTGTCAGCATTTTTATCGTTGTAGATTTTCCTGCACCGTTTGCCCCGAGAAATGCCACACTTTCACCTTCCTTAATTGAAAATGAGATTCCATTCACAGCTTTCTTTATTGTATATGTGGGATGAATGAAGGACTTCAGATTTCCCATGAAACCTTCCTCCTTTTCTGCAGTTTTATATACTTTTTTTAGATTTTTTATTTCAATCTGTGCCATACTGCCATCTCCCTCTGCTTGTTTTGCTATAAAATACTATAGCAAAACCATTTTATAAATAACATATGTTTTCCTAATATGTTTTTATCAAAATCTAAGAAGTGTTTTTCAGCATGTCGATTATTTTTTTATTACGTGGTAGACTGTATATACAGGAGGGAGGCACTCATAAAATGATAGGAAATCGTGATTTAATCATTCACAGAACACTTGACATTCCATTGTCCATACAATTTAATCACTGCGGAATACAGGAATGTATTCCAGGATATCACTATGGTTTCACCATGCGCCCTTATCATCTGATTCATTTTGTATTAGAGGGCAGCGGTACATTTCAGATCAATGATACTACTTACGACATCCACGCCGGACAGGCTTTTTATATTCCAGCTGGTTCCTCCGGATACTATCATTCCTCTGTGGAAAATCCATGGAAATATTCCTGGATCGGTTTTTTTGCAGATTCCCGGAATCCTTTTATAAAAACACTTTTTCAGGATTCCTTTGTCATCAACATCAAAACTCCATTAAACGAGCTGGAACAGCTTTTACTCTCTGTCATCGCAGTTACAGATCAACGGGCAGACAGTATTTCCAGCTACCGAAAGGTTGATTTTCCAGGAGAGCAATTTGTTCCGATTACCACTGAGATGCAGTGTCTGGAAGCTAACAGCAAGATGCTTCATTTATTTTCTGTACTTCTAAAAAATAACAACCAAACGCTTCCTTCTTCCTGTAAGGAACAGAATTATGCATCCGAAGCAAAAGCTTATATTGATGCCTACTACTGTGAACCTCTGCTTATTCAGGATGTTGCAAATGCTCTGCATATTCATCCAAATTATCTTTCATCCTGTTTTAAAAAAGTCTATCATCAGACGCCAAAAGCGTATTTGAATTCTATGCGTATGGAACGGGCCTGTATGCTGCTTTTACAGACAGATTACCCTGTGTCTGTCATTGCTTCTGCAGTTGGATTTTCAAATGCTTTTCAATTCTCCGGAATGTTTAAAAAGTATTTTCATGTGTCTCCCGCAAATTTTCGTAAAAGCAAGCAGACGTAAAACGGGATATGTCTTTTCTGCGACATATCCCGTGTATTTGTAAGAAAATCATAAAGCAACAAATATTTGATCCTAAAATCAGTTACAGCAGTCTTATCCCAATAACTCCATTTCATCATTCATTTTGACAAATCCATACTTTTTATATAATGGTTTTCCCATTCATAATATACGCTTTTTTTCCTGTTGAATTATGAAATGTAGGCATTACCTGGACCAAACTAACACCACCCGTCCCGACAACCTCATCATTATCAAACACTAAATAAGCAATATGCGTTTCTTCATCCAGTGCCTTTTTATAATAATCATAAGATTGTTTTTTCACTTCCGACATATCAACTTCATCTGATAATTTATTAGCCGCTCTTAGTACGATAATTCTCGTCTCTGTTAATAGCTCCAAATCATCAACTGTAGCTCTTCTATATACTAATTCCATAATAACAAATATCCGTTCCTGTACACTGCCTCTCAGACTTTACTCATCTTTCAGGCTTCCAAATATTTTTTCAGTTCCTCTTCTTTCATATTCAGGCGCTTCGCCGCCTCTTCAATTGGCAATAAACCATCTTTTACCAATTCTATATAGCTTTTAAGCCGTCCTTCCTGAAGACCGACTTTCTTTCCTTCTTGGATTCCAGCCTGCCTGCCTTCTTGGATTCCAGCTTGCCTGCCTTCCTGTATCCCACGCTGCAGAATTGTTTTTGCTTCATATTCAAGAATCTTTCCACCCATTATGGACGTCACTTCCTTCCTGACTTTTGCGTACTTCAACGCTATCTGTTCCATGACTTTATTTGACATATCCACTAACGTACATTTTATGTACTCACTTATTTCTCCATCTTTACATAGATTTTCTAATCGATTTCTGATCTGTACATATTCCATTTTCATCTCAGTTAGCTTTTCATTGTCTCTCTCATATTCAGGAAACCGACTTTCATACGTAAAAATATAAAACGGAATCAGTAACAGCAGTTTCTTGTCAAATAGCTCTTCAATCGTATACTTTTGTGTCTTTAGCACCGGTATCTCGTATGTGATCATTCCTCCCGGTGTTATTATCTCTACTGTCATTGCATCCGGTGTGGTTCTTGTATGACGGAGATATATCACTGCGGAGCCGGGAAATGTGACCGTCAATCGATTTTCCTTAATTTCTCCATGATCCAGTGCGATCTGCGAATCATACTCAAACATACGGATTACCATACTGTGATCTGCCGTGCATTGACATTCTATGTGGTATGTTTTTCTTGTGCTCCCATAAATTTCAAAACAGGAATCCGTTATTTTCTCTTTTGTATCTGTACCCTGTCGGTTCATAAAGTGTTCATTCGGCAGAAAACTAATCTCTTCCTCTCCGGTATAGTGTTCCCCGAAAACTTCATTTACTACAGGAATTATCAGTTCGGTACAATCATTGATCAAGGTGCGAAACACATCATCATAAGGTGTTCCGGTATTGATTTTTTCCATTGTCCCTCTTCTTTCTCCTTAAGGAGTAAAAGGACTGATACTCAGCGTACAGAAAACGAATCTCTGTTATATTATCATCATATCAGATAAATAAATAATTTTCCAGTGATATAAATCATATCACTGAACATTTGATTGCCACATTGTAATCCTTTGTTAAATCCATTGTGGGTCTATGGAAAATAAATTACTGAAATAACCCTCTTTAATGATAAATATGAGCTAAATATAGGATTTATCCCGTTAAAATTTTCTCTTTAACAATCTATCCCCTTGGGAAATGATTTCTTCCCAATGGGGCCACTGTTCCTCCAGCACTTTCTGAAACACCTGGTATTCATCCATCAGCCCCTGACCATGCAGTACTCGATAGGCCCCAGCATCGCTTCCCAGTGCCAATTTTACACCAAGTTCAAAAGCTCGATGAAGATTTTTCTGCTGTCCTTCCCAGATTTTCTCAACCACATGCTCCGGGAATCTGCCATCTCCCAGCAGGTTCTTCACTGTTACGATCGTCGGCACCCAGATAGTTTCGCTGGAAGCCAATGCCTGCAGAGCGTCATCATCGCAGAAATTTCCATGTTCAATGCTGTCCACTCCGGCAAGGGCAGCAGCTCGCACTGCTCTGCTTCCGTTTGTATGAGCCATAACAGCAAATCCCTCTTCATGAGCGATATGAATCAATTCTCTGATTTCCTCATCCGGCAGAGAACTTTCTGTCAATCCTCCCCTGTCAAAGTCCATGATTCCGGATATCATGATTTTTACAAAATGACCGCCCTGTTCTCTCAGTTCCTGAATCAGTTTACGGTAATCTTTCATATTTTCATATGCTTTCCCCACGATTCCGCCATAATGACCTTTTTTATGAATGGCAAATACCGGTGTCCGATAAGTAATCCCATATTCCGGTGCAATCTCCATCGTTCTCTTTGATGTCCCATAAATATCACCGCCGTCCCGCAGCCAGGTAATGCCCCGTCTGCGGTATTCTTCCAGATTTTTACGGATCACTTCCTCATTTACACCATTTATCTGATCACGCACAGCCTGACGGTAATCCACCCCGTTCATAAAAATATGCATATGTGCCTCCCCATATGGAAATTGCACGTCAGATAACTTACACATTCTCTCAGCACCTTCTTATACAAAGAAAATCATTCTCGATTGTCATCGATCATGTACAGCAATGCATTGCAGATACAGGCAGCAATATTACTTCCGCCTTTTCTTCCTCTTGCCACGATATATGGTACATCCGTCTCCATGATCAATTCCTTTGACTGAACTACATTTACAAATCCTACAGGCACACCGATGATCAGTGCCGGATTGATCTTTCCTTCCTGAATCAGTTCATACAGACGCACCAGCGCAGTGGGAGCATTGCCGATGGCAAAAATCATCGGTTTATTCATAGCTGCTGCCTTATCCATACTGGCTGTGGCACGGGTTGTTCCATTTTCTTTTGCAGTCTTTGCCACATCTTCATCTGACATAAAGCAGTAAACTTCACCGCCATATTTTGCCAGTGCTTTTTTATTGATACCGGAACGACCCATCTGTGTGTCTGTTACAATGCAGGCACCGTTTTTGATGGCTTCGATTGCTTTCTCCACCACTCCTTCTGAAAAGCAAAGATTGTCTGCATAATCAAAGTCTGCACTGGTATGAATACAGCGCTTAATGATCAATTCTTTGTCTGTATCCAGTTTTCTGTCTCCCAGTTCTTCCGTGATAATCTCAAAACTTCTTCTCTCAATATCCCTTGGTCTCACATTTTCCAGCTCTATTTTCATAATTCTTCTCCTTTCACGGGTTTCAAAACTTTAGTCATGCCAAGTCCCGGATGCCCTCTTCCAGTATTTCATAAATCCGTTTCATATCCAAATGTTCCCGAAGGGCTGCTGCCAGTATATCATACTGCGTTTCCTTGAATTCCTGGAAATCCACACCGGTTATCTCTTCGGTATTGATTCCTTTTTTTCTTCCCAAGGCTTTCACGATTGCTTTTGCAACTTCCTCTTTATCGAAAACCCCATGTACATAAGTTCCATACACATTTTTTCTGTATGCACCGTCCACTTTTTTCTCACGGGTAGCCGCATGATCACTGATATTTGTGAGAGAATGTGCATCGTCTTTCAATCGGCTGACACCCATATGAATCTCGTATCCTTCCAGAACTGCACCGGAAAGTTCTGCAAGATCTCCTTCAACTGTTTCAAAGCATCCACTCACTCTTGTTCTTGTTTTTCCGGACTCAAACACCGTATCCATAGGCAGAAGCCCCATTCCTTTCATAGAACCACCTGCTTCCACACCGTCGGGATCTGATAGGGTCTCGCCCAGCATCTGATATCCACCACAAACCCCAAAAATAACTTTACCTCTGGCTGCCTGTTTCAGGATCGCTGCTTCCATACCACTTTCCCGCATCCACTGCAGATCTTCCATGGTATTTTTCGTTCCCGGAAGTATGATCATATCCGGATCTTTCAGTTCATGTACATGCTTTACATATCTCAGAGAAACTCCCGGCATACTCTCAAAAGGATTAAAATCCGTAAAATTTGAAATTCTCAGCACACGGATAACCGCGATATCAATCACTCCTATTTCCTGCCTGTTATCAAATCGTTCTGTCAGACTGTCCTCATCTTCCACTTCAATATCCAGATACGGAGCAACACCAACTACCGGAATCCCACTTTTTTCTTCCAGCATCTCAACTCCCGGATCCAGAATTGACTTATCCCCCCGAAACTTATTGATGATCAGTCCCTTTACCATGGATTTCTCATCCTCTTCCAGAAGCATTACTGTACCGATCAGCTGTGCAAATACACCACCTCTGTCGATATCTCCCACCAGAAGCACCGGAGCTTTGGCCATCTTTGCCATTCCCATATTAACAATATCTTCCTGCTTCAGATTAATCTCCGCCGGACTTCCCGCTCCTTCAATCACTATGATATCATTTTCTTCGGCAAGTTTATTATAAGCTTTCATAATATCCGGGATCAGTTTATGTTTGTATTGAAAATAGTCACGGGCATTCATATTTCCCAGAACTTCCCCGTTTACAATCACCTGACTTCCCACATCATTGGTAGGTTTTAGCAAAATAGGATTCATCAGAACAGACGGTTTGATTCCGGCTGCTTCAGCCTGCATTACCTGTGCACGTCCCATCTCAAGACCTTCCTCTGTGATAAACGAATTCAATGCCATATTCTGTGATTTAAATGGCGCCACCCGGTAACCGTCCTGCTTAAATATACGACATAAGCCTGCAGCCAGTAAACTCTTCCCTGCATTCGACATGGTGCCCTGAATCATAATTGCCTTTGCCATTGTCATTCCCTCACTTTCCGGATTGCATCCAATAATTTCTCATTTTCTTCATGTGTCCTCACAGCGATCCGATAATACCCTGCGCTCAGCCCCGGATAATTGCTGCAGTCCCGGATCATCACCTTTTCTTCCAGAAGCTTTCGATGAAGCTCCGGATCCGCTTTAAAGAAAATATAATTTGCCTGAGAATCATAGACATAATATCCTATTTTCCCAAGCTCCTGTATGAAATATCTTCTTTCTTTTTCTATCAAATCGATAGCTTTTTTTACATACTCTTTTTCTCTAAGTGCCGCAATACCTGCTTCCTGAGCCGGAATCGACACATTCCATGGCTGAAGATGCTGCTCCATCTGATCAAGAAATGCTTCCTCTGCACAAATTCCATAACCGAGACGAAGCCCTGCCATTGCATAAATTTTAGTAAATGCTTTTAAAATAAAAAGTTTTCTTCCCGGCTCCAGAGTTCCCTTTAATGTATGAGTTTCGGAATATTTCACAAAATCGAGAAAACACTCGTCAACTACCAGCCAGATTTCTTTTTTCCGACAGATCTCCACAATCTGATCAAGAAGTATCCCGTCAATCAAAAGCCCTGTAGGGTTGTTGGGGTTACACAGAAAAAAGATATCCAGATCCTCTGTCAGATGATCAAGAATCTCCGTTCCCATGCGAAAACCATTCTCTTCTTTGAGTTTTTCATAAAGGATCTCACAACCCACACCTTTTAATGCCTGTTCGTATTCTGCAAAGGTAGGCGCCGGTATCAGTGCTTTTTTGGGTTTTAGGGTCTGTGCCAGGACAAAGATAAGTTCTGCTGCACCATTTCCACAGATCAGCCACTTTTCCGGAACCTGTTCATATTCTGAAAGTGCCTTTTTCAGTCGTTCCTGATGTGCATCCGGATAATGTGCGACCTGCAGCATACTGTCCTGCGCCGCACGTATTACAGCTTCAGGAGTTCCCAGCGGATTTATATTTGCGGAAAAATCCATAACCTGCGGATAACGGTAGACATCGCCGCCATGAACATATTTTTTCATAATAATCTCCATTCCTTATAATACCACCAGACTGATCACTGCCCTTATGATACCAAACAGGATGACAGACAGTACTGCTGTAGTATACATAAGTTTATGGGATCTGGGAATGTCTTCTATTTCAATCTTTCTGATCGGATCACCGATAAACGGTTTTTTATGTAATTTTCCAAAATACCAGGCATCTCCGGCAAGCTGTATTTCCAGTGCTCCAGCCATCACTGCTTCTGTATGAGCGGAATTGGGACTTGCATGTTTTGAACGATCCCTGCGGTAAATCTTCGCTGCATTTTTTCCATTCAGACCTGCCAGACAGGACGCCAGTATCATAATCCATGCCGAAAGCCGTGCCGGAATATAATTTAACACATCATCCAGGCGGGCAGCAGCAGTTCCAAAGTACTGATATCTTTCATTTTTATATCCCACCATAGAATCCATGGTATTAACTGCCTTATAAGCAAATCCCAGCACGGCACCACCGATCATCATATAAAAAAGCGGTGCGATAATCCCATCAGAAGTATTTTCAGCCACTGTCTCCACTGCAGCCTTGGTAACGCCTTCTTCCGTAAGATTCTGCGTATCACGCCCTACGATCATAGAAACCGCATATCTGCTTTTTTCCAGATTTCCCTCTTTCAGCGCATCATAAACTTTTTTACTTTCATCCCTCAAAGATCGTGTAGCCAACAACTGATAACACATAAAGGATTCCAGCACAAATCCTAACCAAATTTTATATCGATAAGCTGCCAGAAGAATCAAACAGGGAATACCTGCGGAAAATGTCACGATCAATATCACCAGAATCGCTCCGCCCATTCGTTCTCCTGCTTTAGTCTTTGGAAATATCTTTCGTAATCCTTTTTCCAATAGGGAAATCCCGTTCCCGATCACACGAACCGGATGGTACAGCCATCGGGGATCTCCAAAAAGTAAATCAAGTAGAAAGCCGCAGACAACGGCCGGTAATGTCCATATCATTTTTCGTTTCCCGCCTTTTTTTCTTTTTCATCTGAAAACAGCAATGGTTGTACATCATGAATTTCTCTTCTGGAAGAAGTCCAGAGAGAGGAAATAATTTCCATTCGATACCCTTCTCCATTTTCCACATGCCAGTCATAAAAACCTTTCTGTGGTACTGCATATTGCTCCAAAATACTCATGATCGTTCCTCCATGCACCACAAAAACTGCACTTTCTACCTTTTCTCTAAGACACCCTGCAACCGCTCTTTCAAATCCCCGGCAGCATCTTTTTCGAAATTCCATCGGGTCTTCTCCTCCGGGAAAAGGTAACGTTCCATCACTGTCGATCCATGCCTGATACTCCGGATCGTCTTTCATTTCTTTCCAGTTTTTATTTTCAAAAGAGCCAAAATCACACTCCGCCATATCTTCCATAATACGCACCGGATGATCCGGGTAGATAGCCGCAGCTGTCTGTCTGCATCTTAAAAGTGGACTTACAAACACAGCCTTTGCCTCCGGATAAGATCTTTGCTCCAGTTTTATTCGCTCGTTGTCAAGCAGGGGCTCATCCGTAATTCCTATATATCTCCCCTGACTGTTTCCCATGGTCTTTCCATGTCGAATCAAGTATACTTTCATCCCTTTATCCTCCGTCCGATTCCGCAGCAGACTCTGACAACCTCATCTGCTTTCTCAGCCAAAACCGTACATACTCTCCCGCATGCCTCTCTCCATGCTCTCTCTTCCGCTTCCATGGGTACAATTCCGTAACCCACTTCGTCCGTTACCACAATAATCTTTGGATTTTTCTCACACAATTCTTTACCGAGAGAAAGAATATCCTTTCCTTCTCTCAGCTGACGACGAATCAAAACATGAAAATCGTGTACAGCCGCCGCACACAATACTTCTTCCCAGGAACAGGACTTGCCGTCCGCCCAAATACTCTCATTCAGATGATATTCACGGGATGCATATTCTTTTTTTCCCTGATATGCCCCTCCAATAATAAGTTTCATAATATAATTCCTCTCAAATTCCCGGAATCAGTACTGCAATCACAGCTGTACATGCCATCAATAATTCACACAAAGATAAAAAACACCCTGCCAGATCCCCTGTTGTACCGCCAAAATATTTCATCGCATTTCGGTAATATCCCCAGAATACCAGAAATGCTGTCCCATAACAGATCAGCCCCAGTTTCCAGTCCAGTACCATCATAGCAGCGAAAATAAAAATCAGATAAACTACCATCACAGCGATTACCTGTTTGTCCCTTGCCCCTCTTGCCATGGCGGAAACGGAACCTGTCTTTTTGGCTTTCGGAAAAACAATAATCGCCAGAGCACTGAGTGTCCGAGAAAGGATAAAACTCAATCCGATGATTGGAAATACTCTTACGGTAGCCTGCGAGTACACACCAAAATAAAAGAGAAAATATACACAACAGGTTATGATTGCAAATGCACCTGCATGGGAATCCTTTAGAATTTCCAGTCGTCTTTCTCTTTCCTGCCAGGAACTCATGGCATCTGCCGTATCCAGCAGACCGTCCAGATGAATCCCTCCTGTAATCAGCCAGGGAATCAATACAAGGATCACTGCATAAAAAATCGGATTCAATCCGATTTTTAATCCAAAGGTTCCAAAGCCCCAGGTCACTGCTCCGATCACAGCACCGATCCATGGAAAGAAGCACATCGCATACGCCATATTTTCTTCTGTCCACTCACATTGAGGCATGGGTATCTTGGAATACATGGAAAATGCTATTAAAAAGCTGTTATATAATTTCTTCATCTGTTGTCTCCCATCACATTCCATTCTTGTTCGGCATTTTTATCGGAACAGGAATTCCATAGACTACTTCCGTCACCCGGTCCGCCATTCGCCCCATCTGCTGATTGATTTCTCCCAGATATGACAAATATCTCATGGTATCGGGATCATAGGTGATTCCGTCGGAAAATACCTCGTTTGTCACTACCACAAGGTTGCGAACCTTTTTTCTCAGATTCTCAATTCCGTCAAGAATCTGTTCAGGCGTATCTTCCCCTGCTCCCTGCTCCTGATACATCTCATTTGCAGTCAGATTGGACATACATTCCAAGAGCACATCCGCATCATTGGGCAATTCCAGACTTCGCAGTCCGGTGTAACATTCAATCGTTGAAAACTTTTTTTCTTTTCTCATTTCCCTGTGCCGTTGGATTCTTTTGTGACTTTCTTCGTCAAACGGATACATGGTCGCTATGTAAACCCTGTTATTTCCCTGAAAATCAAGAATACATTGCTCAGCATAGGCAGATTTACCGCTGCCGCTGCCGCCTGTAATCAAATGAAACATAATCTGTCTCCTCTAAGTAAGCGGTACATAATTTTCCATATCATTATCAGCAAATGTACACATACCATAATACACTGCCAATGCCATATCGATCAATGGATACACCGCAACAGCACCGGTTCCTTCTCCCAGACACATATCACAGTCCAGAAAAACAGGGATTCCGATCGCATCCAGAATCATATTAGCCGCCGGTTCCTTAGATTTATGAGAAGTAATCACATAATCTTTCACCATCGGGCACATACGGATTGCACAAAGTGCTGCCACACAAGAAATAAAACCATCTGCCAGCACCGGCAGATGCAAAGCGGCACCGCCAATAAACACTCCGGTAAGTCCGGCAATATCCAATCCGCCCACTTTTGCGATTACATCCACCACATCTTCCTTATCCGGATGATGCAGTTTTATGGCTTTTTTAATTGCTGAAATCTTTTTTTCGAGTCCTTCACTGGAAAGTCCTGCTCCTCTTCCTGTCACCTTTTCCAGATCAACATCGAGAAGAACAGAAGTGATTGCGCTGCTTGTGGTGGTATTTCCGATCCCCATCTCACCAGTAGCCAGAATTCCATAACCTTTCTCTTTCAGTTCTTCTACCATGGAAATGCCGACTTCAATAGCTCGAACCGCTTCCTCTCTGGTCATGGCAGGTTCCTTCACCATATTTTTGGTTCCGTAGGCAATTTTTCTATTGATGATCTTACTGTCTGTGGCAATTCCGATATCCACCGGGAAAATATCAGCCCCTGCCTGTCGGCAGAGAATACCTGCCGTTGCTTTTTCCTGGAGAAAATTCTCCGATACGATCAAAGTCACTTCCTGACCGGACTGTGTGACGCCTTCTTCTACCACACCATTATCCGCACACATGACCACCAGTCCTTTTTTTCCGATATTCACCCGGGCAGTACCTGTCATTCCGGCAATACGGACTACCGTATCCTGCAATCTTCCCAGACTGTGCAGTGGGATCGCTATATTATTCCAATGCACCCATGCCTGTTCCATGGCTTCCCGGTCTGCCGGTCTGATCTGTTGCAATGCCTCTTCCAGCTTCATATTTTCTCCATCCTTTCGCAGTCATTTTTATATCTCTCACATGCTTTCAAAAATGCTTCCGGCACTTTTTTATTACCATAATAATACAAATGTGGGAATCCTACCATACATTTTTCATCACTATGGATACATCTCCATCCACGTTTACTCAGAGGTTTCCTCGCTGCAAAATCTTCACCGCAGCTTTCGGAATCAAAATAATGAAATTCGTGTGCGGGAATCCTTCCAACCTTTTCACCAAAACAGTCCCCTTCTTCCAGCATAATATATCCGAATCGAGTCAGCTTAGGTGTCCGATACGCTTTACCGTCGATCATTCCCACCATAGGCCACACATTTCCTTCCATGTCTTCCATTTCATTATGAAGATACATAAATCCACCGCACTCTGCCATATGAGGAAGCCCTTTTTTCAACGCCTCTCTGACAGACCGGCACATGGATCTGTTTTCACTGAGCTGCTTTGCATACAATTCCGGATAACCTCCATTTAGTATCAGTCCCTGTATGTGATCCGGAAGTTTACTGTCATGAATCGGGGAAAACTCCACCAGCTGTGCGCCCATTTTTCTGAGTAATTCCAGATTATCCTCATAAAAAAAGCAAAATGCCTCATCTCTCGCTACAGCAATACGTACCGGATATTCTACCTGATAGATTTCCGGTTCTTTTATCTCCTCATATGTTTCTGCGGTCTGTGCCAGACGGATCAAACCGTCCAGATCCACAGATTTTTCTATTACTTTTGAAAACTCCTGCAGCTTTTTCTGAATATCCCTGATTTCTTCCGGCATCACCAGACCAAGATGGCGGCTTTCCAGCATACAATCTTTTACCACAGGGACATAACCGTATACGGTTACCGGAAGCTGTGACTCAATCATTTCTTTCATCCGGGGATACATCATAGGAGAAATCTGATTCAAAATCACTCCTCTGATTCTGCTGTCCTTTTTGTATTCCAGGAACCCCTTGATATATGGCACTGCCGATACACTCAACCCTTTACAGTTTACTATAAACACCGCCGGTGTCTCTGTTTTGACCGCCACATCATAAGCGCTTGCTTCGGTCGAAATACCTGCCAGACCATCATAATATCCCATTACTCCCTCAATCACAGAGATTTCACAGTCAGACGCATTTTTGGCGAGAAGATATCTCACAGTCTCTTCATCAACAAAAAAAGTGTCCAGATTTCTGCTTTTTGTACCAATCACTTTACTGTGAAACATGGGATCAATGTAATCCGGCCCACATTTAAATGATGCAATCTGTAATCCCCGGTTTTTCAGTGCCTGCAGTATTCCACAGGTAATCAGTGTTTTTCCGCTCCCACTGGCTGCCGCACCGATCAGAAACCGGGGGATGCTTTTTTTATTCTCCATTTTCTGCTCCTGTAAACGAAATCACATAAACCGGATTCTGCCCCATCATTAAATGATAAGGACCCGCTTTCTTTCCTTTTGCCACATTGACCTGAGCGATATCCACATCCTTCAGAGGAAGAGTACGGATACATTCCATGGCTTCTGCCACCGTCTCCAGAGTGATACAGTTGATTACCACCCGAATAGCAGGGTTTTTTTGAAGTAACAGTTCCAGAATCATCTTTAGATTTCCTGAAGATCCACCGATAAAAGCGTGCGTCGGTGCCGGCAGTGGCATGCATGCTTCCGGTGCCAGTCCCGAAATAATTTCCAGATTGTCTGTACGGAATTTAATCTTATTCTTTTTGATCAGTTCTACTGCTTCTTCTTTTTTTTCAATTGCCCATACTTTTCCGTCCACTGCCTGAAGAGCCATCTCCACGGAAACAGAACCGGTACCGGCACCAACATCATAGATCAGAGCATCTTTGGTTAGACGTAGCTTTGAAAGTGAAATACTTCTCACTTCTTCTTTTGTCATAGGCACCTTATCCCTCAGAAATTCCTCATCACAGATTCCATGAGTAACCACCGATTTGTTGCTTTCTTTTCGTTCCAAAAGGATCACACTCAGAGGATCTGTCTCCATCTCCTGAAAATCTGCAGCCCGTCCTTCTGTTATCTTTTCATCCGGGTAAGAGAGGCGTTCTCCTATAGTCACTCTTACCTCTCCCATGCCGTACATCGTAAGCTTACGGCATAGTGCGGCTGTTCCGCTCTTGTCCCCGATAATTGCAAATATTCTGGGATGCTGTTGTAAAAGCCCCACTATATTTCTGTATCTGCCGTGGAGACTTACCGGCATCACATCCTCCCAGGGAGTCTTCAATCTTCCACAAAAATAAATCATAGAAGAAATACCGCAGCAGACATTGATCTTTGCATCCGGAAGCTCAGTTTTCAGAATATCCAGAAGCTTTTTAGCACCGCTGTAAAATCCCACATCACCGGACAATGCCACTGCAATCTTTCGATATTCCGTATGTTCTTTTATATAACTGCTGATTTCCCCAGGACGATAAGATACGAATCTTGCCTGATCAGGCTGAGCAGTATCTTCCAGCATTCTTCCGGCCCCGATCAAAAGATCCGCTTCTTTTAGCGCCTGCTTACCTTCTATTGTAAGCGTGCCCTCATTTCCCATTCCGATTCCAACCACAGAAATCTGCCGAATCTTCTGTTCCTCTTTCTTCGTTTCCTCCCGATCTATTTTATGTTCTTCGATGCTGCTATTTTCCGTATTGTCTTTAAGATCCCATCGATTTCTCAGATACTCCAGACACTCCTGCAGACTATATCCTTCTTCCTTAACAGGACGGCCAATAATTACAAGTCCACAGCCGGTCTCTCTGGCTGCCAGATATTTTTCCATAAAACCTCCGGCTTTTCCGGACTCTTTCGTCACCATCCAGGCTGCATTCACCTGTCGTATCATGGCTCTGTTCATTTCCTGCGAAAAAGGTCCCTGCATACAGATCAAATGTTTTCCTTCAAATCCAAGCGCTGCACAGGATTTGATTACTTCCAGAAGGGAAAGTACTCTGGCATAAATTCTCTCCTGATAATTTGTCAGGGAAGTATAAGAAGCCAGCTCCTTGCTTCCCGTAGTCACAAGAATATTTCCACTGGTATTTTCCAGAAACTCTACTGCTTCCCTTATTCCCTTTACATAAACAATCTGATGTTCCTTTATTCCCGAAACCGGATCCTGTACTGCTTCCGGAAGTTCTTCAGATTCTCCACGGACCACTCTCAGATAAGCCGTCCCTGTGCGAATGCATGCGGCCTGTATGTTTTCTGTCACAATCTGTGCGTACGGATGGGTCGCATCAATGACCAGACCATCCTGAATCTGTATCATGAGCTGTTCCATCTCCTGCTCATCAAGACGATGGTGAGAAATATCCAAATACTCTCCCTGAGGAAGAAGACTCTCGCCATACTCCGTCGCTACACAGACTCTTGTATTTACATGATGTTCATTTAAATATTCTGCTATGGTACGGCCTTCCACCGTTCCTGCAAATAAAAGAACTTTATACATTTTTATACCCTCTGGGCGTTACCATTTTTCCATTAATTTCTTTTGTCTGAGAATTACCGATCCAAACCGTGGTAAACATATCTACCTGGGTATCCCGTAGTTCCCGCAGGCTCAAAACTTTCCAGTTTTCTCCTTCTCTTCCAATATAGCTTACGATTCCACAGACCGTATCCGGTGATTTGTATTGCATCATCAGATCACAGGCTTTCTGCAGATAATCATGCCGCTTTTTACTGGAAGGATTATACAGACAGATTACAAAGTCCGCCTTGGATGCTCCCAGAAGCCGTGCCTCAATCTTCTCCCATGGAGTAAGAAGATCACTGAGACTGATCAGACAAAAATCATGAATCAGCGGAGCTCCCAGAACTGCTGCACCTCCTGTAGCCGCTGTAACCCCCGGAATGATCTCAAGTTCTACATCAGGATAATTTACTCCCACTTCATACATCAGACCTGACATACCATAGACTCCGGCGTCTCCGCTGCAGATCATGGAAACTGTTTTTCCTTTCTTTGCTTCCTCAAAAGCCATCACACACCGATCCACTTCTTTTTTCATCGGTGTTGTAAGAAATTCTTTTCCTGCAAAATGTTCTTTTACCAGATCTACATAAACGGTATAGCCGATGATCACATCACTTTTTTCCATTGCATGAATCGCCTTCAGAGTCATCTGTTCATACTCTCCCGGTCCGATTCCTATTACATATAATTTATTCAAAATCCACACTCCAATCTTCTACGGCACACGCCACGGTAACACCGTTTCCTGCCTGTTTTTTTACGAGCAGTGTTCCATGTCCACTTGCCAGACATGCACTTCTCTCACATACATTGTCCACACCGGTAATCCTGTTTACAAAAATGGAAGGTGTAAATTCTCCTTCCAGCTGCCCAAGCTCCTCGCCCGTATAGGTAAGCAGCGGCAGCTGCCATTTTTCACAGAATGCTTTCAATCCCGGTTCCTCTTTTTTCAAATCAATACTCGCTACCTGCCTGACAGCCTGTGGAAAAATCCTATGCTGTTCCAGTACCAGGCGAACCTGCTCTTCGATCACTTCTTCCGGCATCCCCTTTTTACATCCAATTCCCAATGTAATCGTCTTCGGAATCAAATGAAGAACCTGCTGATCCGGCAGCTGTATCCAGAATGTCGCCTGACGACCATCCGGACTTGTCGCTTTTGAAAACAAGAGTTCCGGAAATACCTTCTGATTTTCTTTTTCAAAATATCCCTGTCCGGCTCCGGCATTCAGGCGGATATCCTGAAGGACCAACGCAGATACTTCTTTTGCCAGCCTCATATCGGATATCGCCAGATGATTTTTCCTGGCGAATACATCCACGGCAAAATGATGATTCACATCCGTAGCTGTAGTAATCACCGGAATCGCTCCGATTTCTCCTGCAAGCCAGCAAGCCAGTTCATTGGCGCCACCCAGATGACCGGAAAGCAAAGGGATCACAAAACTTCCCTTTTCATCCAGTACCAGTACCGCAGGATCCGTCTTTTTACTTTTCACAAACGGTGCGATGGTGCGTACCGCAATTCCGGATGCACCAATAAAAATCACCCCACCTGCATCCGGAATCCATTCTTCTGCCCATTGACTGAGACTTTCTTCCACCTGAATGATATCACCGTTATCAGGTGCCTTTACATATTTACTTTTCAAAAAAGCTTTCGTCTCGAATCCATGCTTTGAAGCTGTCATTTGCAGCCGCTTTTCCATTTCCCATCCATTTCGGGTAAATGCTATCAGAATCAGTTTCATTTATCTTCATTCTTTCTCTGAAATACTTGCTTCACGAAATTCTGTCGTAAATGCCGGATTATAAAGCTCTGATCTGTTATAATGGCTATGCTTTACCACATCTCCGATGATCATCAATGCAGTTTTCGTAATCTGATTTTCTCTGGCTGTCTTTGCCAGTGTACCTACTGTACAGATAAACTTCTTTTCATCCTCCCAGGTTGCCTTATACACTATGGCTGCCGGAGTATCTTCAGAATATCCTCCCTCGATCAGACGTCTGCTCAATTCTTCCAACATGCCTGTACTTAAGAATACAACCATAGTAGCATGGTGAGCCGCAAAAGATTCAATACTTTCTTTCTCCGGTACAGGAGTTCTTCCTGCCATTCTTGTGATGATCACGCTTTGTGATACATCCGGAAGCGTATACTCCAGATTCAATGCCGAAGCTGCTCCGCAAAATGAACTGACACCCGGACAATAATCAAACAGAATCCTCTTTTCTTCCAGAACATCCATCTGTTCCCGAATCGCTCCATATAAGGAAGGATCTCCCGTATGAAGACGAACGGTGGTAAGACCCTGTTCTTCTGCCTCAAACATAACATCCAGCACTTCTTCCAGCGTCATCTTTGCGCTGTTATATATCCGGCATCCCGCCTTTGCATAATCCAAAAGCTGAGGATTGACCAGGGAACCGGCATAGATGATCACATCTGCTTCCTCTAAAAATTTTTTCCCCCGAAGGGTAATCAGATCCGGTGCTCCGGAACCTGCTCCTACAAAATGTACCATACTGTTCTCCTTACTGTCTTTTCATTCCATCTATTTCTTTTCGTTTTATTCTTTCACAATAATCAACGAATAATATCCTGCACTTTCCGGTATCTCCTGAGCACTCTCATAGATCTTTTCGTCCGGCATTCCACAGTTTTCTATCATAACCGCCTTCTGACCGCTTCTTATGATGCTCTCCCGAACTTCTTTCATTTTCCGTCCGGTCTTCATCAACACTTTTGTTCCCGGCATTTTTAAAATCTCGTCCATTTCCTGGGCTTTGTAAGTAGCCGGAATTACATGAAGCGGTTCTGCCATCTCCACAAGCCCCATATTCAGACGGGCTGCCACTGCACAAAAAGAAGTAATACCACTTACAATCTCTGCTTTATACCCACGTTCTAAAATCCGTTTATGCACGTAAAGATAGGTAGAGTACACGGTAGGATCTCCTAACGTAAGAAATACTACATTCTTCCCCTGTCTCAGATAATCTTCCACATCATCCGCAGCTTTCTTATGATTTGCCTCCAGCACTGCTTTTTCCTTTGTCATAGGCATTGCCACCGGAATCAGTGTTTTCGAATCCAGTCCATCATAGACCCCCTTAACGATCTGATAAGCCACACTGGCTTTGATATCATTTCCGGGCACAGCAATTACTTCATTTTCCTGTATCAGCCGCAATGCTTTCAAAGTCAAAAGTTCCGGATCTCCCGGGCCTACACCCAGTCCATATAATTTTCCCTGCATAACTACCTCCTGTTTATTTCGTCCAGAAGTTCATCTGCCAACCGTGTTCTTCCCAGCTCTCCATAAACATTGGAAAAGAGAATCGCACCCACCTGCAGATTTTCTCCTGATCGTTTATTCAAATAATAATCTACTTTTTCCTCAATCTGCTGCATTGTTTTTTCCAGCATATGATCCTTGATCAAAATATCTACACTTTCTTCTGTCGTTATAGAATTTAGTATTTTCATTACCGTTTCATACCCTGCTCCTGCCCGCAGTGCATTGGCTGCCATCAGCTCTGCTCTGCTGTCAGCATTTCTTGAATGGGTATTCATAATTCCGCCGGCAGTCTTAATAAACTTACCTATATGTGCAATAAACAGGATTCCTTTCACTCCCATTTCCCGGGCCATGTCCAGCGTCTCTCCCACGTAATTGCTGCATTTCATGGAATAAGTCAAATCTACCTGAATCTGATTTTCCGAAAATACCTGCCCATAATTTCCCGGAGTGATAACAAGATACTCTGCCCCTGCTTTCACAAGCATCTGCATTTCCAGTTTTATGCTGGCAACAAGGGCTGCCTCACTCATAGGCACTACAATTCCACTGGTTCCCAGAACAGAGATACCGCCCTCTATTCCCAGACGGGGATTAAATGTTTTTTTCGCAAGTTCCACACCTGCCGGTATCTCAATCAGAACATCCATACCACCGTCGAATCCATATTCCTTACAGACAGCTTCTACATTCTCACGTATCATCTTTCTTGGTATATCATTGATTGCTGCTGCACCGGGAGGCTGAGAAAGACCCTGTCTGGTCACCCTTCCCACACCGATTCCACCATCAATCGACACTTCTTTCCCGAAAGATTTTTTCACCCGTGCATATACCAATATCCCATGAGTCACATCCGGGTCATCTCCTCCGTCCTTACGGACTGCACAGATCACTTCATCCGGATTCATCCGGATATCCTCGATCAGAAGATGAAGAAGAATACCTTTCGGTGTTTCCAGTGCAACTTCCTCAACTTTCTCACCGGTCAGGAGCATACGCGCAGCAGCCTGAGCTGCTGCTGCCGCACAGGAACCGGTGGTATAACCGTACCGCAATTTATTATTCTTCTCATCGATTGTACAGTACATCTCCAATCCTGTTCTGTGTTCCATTTTGTTCCTCCTGTTTAGAGATTGCCCAAAGGTCAGTCTCATCCATGCCGCAACTGCCTTTTTGGCTTTGTCTTATATTTAAAAACCGCTGTCTCTACAGACAACGGTTTTCAATACTCTATGAAACTTCGGTTGCCGCAAAATTCCATATCAGAATACAGGCAGTAACCTGGCTTTTACAGTAACGGACTTGCGCAGGACTTTCACCTGCTTCCCTGACTCTGTATTCGTTAAATTTACGGCAATATTATAAGCTTTTTCTTATATAATGTCAATTATATTAGCTTCTTCCTGAAGCCAATTGATTCAATCATTCTACGATTTATTTTGTAATCCATTTGGTATAGAAGGTAGTATTTAAATATGTAAAGGCTTCTGTTTTTTCCCAATCCAATCCGGCACTTTCAAATGCTGCCGGTGTCATAAATCCCAGATAGTCGAAGTCTGTTTTACCATTCGGCATATTTAATCCGGTCACAGTTCTTGGAGTATTGGAATTCTGATAAGCCTCCATAATGCTTCTGGCTCTTTTCACTGCTTCTTTTGCATTGTCCAAAGTGGAACTATTTATATTCTTTAAATACCTTGTCAGAGATCCATTTCTTGCCACTTCAAACTGCTGCTTCTGATAAATCATTACATTCGCACTTTCGGGATATAGACCACTGTACATCCTGTTCAACATGACAAGGGCAACTCCGGTCATGCCCGGCATTCCCTGATTGCCCGCTTCTGCATATACTGCAGCTGCAAGGAATTCATCTTCTGTCACATCGACACCTACCTGTGGATCAGTGGCAAATTGTTTTTCTACTGTATAGGTCTTTCCGTTTTTGGGATCCTGTACCTGTAAATATCTATCTTCTTTTCCCGTACAAAGACCATTGGCATCAAAGGTATAAATATAATTTCCATAGCTATAAGTAGTTCCGGCTACCATTCTTCCATATTTATCGATATAGTAGCCTCCTACACCGGTTACACCAACCCAGTAGTCATAGGCCTTTCCGCCATTGCTCTTCAAATAATACCAGGTTGAGCCAATCTTCAGCCAACCGGTCACCATCCAGCCATCTGCATCAAAGTAATACTCTACACCATCAATTTTTTTCCAGGTTGATTTCGGACGGGTTCCGTCACCATTGTCGTAATACCAACGACCATCAGACGTCTGTACCCAGCCTCCCTCTGTAATTTTTCCTTCAACCCAGGCACCACTGGCATCTACATAGTAATTATCGATCCATGTATCGGCAGCCATTGCTCCATCACTCTGTAAATAGTACCATTTTCCGCTAATCTGCTGCCAGCCGGTCAACATCGCGCCGCTTGCAGACAAATAGTACCATTCTCCGTTTATTTTCTGCCACCCGGTCAGCATCGCACCACTTGTAGACAGATAATACCAGCTTCCATTTACTTTCTGCCACCCGGTCAGCATCGCACCACTTGTGGACAGATAATACCAGCTTCCATTTACTTTCTGCCACCCGCACCCGGTTACCATCCAGCCATTTGCATCAAAATAATACCACTTTCCATTAATCAGTTCCCAGTCCAATTTGGTATAGCTTCCGTCTGCATGTCTATACCACCAGCGATTTCCACTTTTGATCCACCGATCTTGTTCTTCTTCTTTGGTTTTACCAGGAATCCATACTCCGTCTGCATCTACATAATACTCTCCGACCCATGTATCGGCAGCCATCACTCCATCAGTGTTTAAGTAATACCATTTACCACCAATCTTCTGCCATCCGGTCAGCATGGCACCGCTTGCAGACAGATAGTACCAATTTCCATCTACTTTCAGCCATCCGGTCACCATCCAGCCATCTGCATCAAAATAATACAGCTTTCCATCAATCAATTCCCAGTCTGTTGTAGTATAGCTTCCGTCTGCATGTCTATACCACCAGCGGTCTCCCCTTTTTATCCAGACTGACTGACTCTCCTGCTGAACAGTTCTCGTTTCTTTTTCAGAAGTTTCCTGATTCTCCGGATTCTGTTCCGGTTCCTGATTGTTTTCCTCTGACGAAGCTTCTTTTTCTTCTTCATCATCTGTCAACTCTTCAGCGACTGCCACATTCTGTTCTTCACTTCCATCCATCACAGCAAGCGCCTCTGAAGGTGTAACTAAAACAGCGATCAGACAACCCGCAAGTAACTTATTCACGATCTTTCTTTTCATATGTACCACCTGTTTTCCACTTTCTCGCCAACATTTGTACTATGTTTTATTTTAAACGACATTTTCTTTATTATATCTTTGTTACATTTTTTTGTCAATTCTTTTGCTTTTTTGTTTGTTTTTTTACAATTCGGAAACTATTAATTCCCTAAGCGACTCACAAAAAAGGAAATGGCTTTCCTAACCATTCCCTTTCCTATATTTTATCAAATTATGATGCAGATCAGTCCGCCTTTACTGTCGTTCACGATTTTCTGCATGGTATCCTGCAGTTTCACTTGACTTTCCTCACTAATCTGAGCAATTTTGGTGCGGATTCCATCCTCCACCAGCTGTTCTATGGATTTTCCAAAAATGTTTGTCTGCCAGATTCCTTCTTTTGATTTTGCATTTTCTTTAATAAAATCAATCAAATCTTTCGCCTGCTGTTCGCTTCCTACAATCGGCGCAATCTCTGTCTCGATATTAGCTTTGATCATATGGATAGATGGACTGGCTGATTTGATTTTGACTCCATATTTATTGCCCTGTTTGATTACAACCGGTTCTTCCAGCGAGATTTCATTTTTTTCCGGAATCACAACACCATAACCACTTCCCCTGACAGATTCCATGGCATTTTGAACCTTCGCATATTCTTCTTTCATGCCGGCCAGTTCCTTCAGCGTATGAATCAGCTGATATTCACTATTGATCGGCACACCCGTCATCTCACTCATTACCTGGTAATAATAGGGTTCTTTCATCTCAACCCGAACCCGCACTATACCATTGGATAAATTTACTTCTTCCAGTGCGGCACTTTTTACATACGTACTCCCGATCTGCAGATTGTCATTTTTTATATCCCTGATATATTTGAGCTTTCCCATCATTTCCTTTATCTGCTGCAAAAGATCCGCTTTCAGATAATGGGAGGGTTCCAGCAATTCCACCCATTTGGGTATGTAATATTCAACCTGCCTTACGGGAAATTCATGAAGAATCTTTTCCAATATACGGACAATATCATCTTTTCTTAATTGTTCACAGTTTACACTGAGAACTGCAGCCTTATATTTATCCTGCAGCTGCTCAACAAGCTTCAAAGTTTCTTCTTTGTATGGTTTCTGGGAATTTACCAGAATCAGAAATGGTTTTCCCTGTTTTTTTAATTCCTGAACCGTACGTTCTTCACTTTCTTCAAAATTTTTCCTGGGTATTTCTCCAAACGAGCCATCACAGGTTACTACGAGACCAATCGTTGAATGTTCCTGAATAACCTTTTTTGTTCCCACCTCAGCTGCCTGATGAAACGGTATCTCCTGTTCAAACCATGGAGTTTTTACCATTCGTTCTTTTTCATTTTCCATATTTCCGGAAGCATCCGGTACCATAAATCCCACACAGTCGATCAGTCGGATTTTAACCGGAATATCTTCTCCCAAATGTATTTCCACTGCCTCTTTGGGAATGAATTTCGGCTCTACGGTCGTAATCGTCTTACCGGAACCGGAAACGGGAAGCTGATCTTTCACTTCCATCCTTGTCTGCTCATCCATGGCCGGCAAAGCCAGAAGTTCCATAAATCGTCTGATAAACGTTGACTTTCCTGTTCGTACCGGTCCCACCACTCCCACCAAAAATTGTCCCCTGGTGCGGGCCTGTATATCCTTATAAACTGAAAAAGGTTCCATGCGGTCCAATGCCCTCCTTACCTGTACTGGTTATATTTTATGAGAGCATAATTCACAATATGTCAGTCAGTCTATGAAATTACTCAACAACCGTTTTTCCCTTTAATCTCCTTTTCATATAAGGATGTGCATAGAACGAATACACCAGCTGAATCGTCATGATACACCAGATGACCGGCTCACAAACAATTACTGCTGTATACCCGAATTTGGGTATGAACAAAAGAACAAATACGATTTTTCCTGCCAGCTCTATGATACTTGAAATAAGCGGCAAAAGCTTTTCTCCCAGACCCTGAAGCGCATAGCGGGTTGATCCAAGAACACCTAATACAGCATAAAAGGGACCGACCACTTTCAAATATAAAGAGCCATTATCCAATACAATACTTTCCTTCGAACCTGATATCAACTGCACCAGATTTCTTGAAAATAACAGAAGAATCACAGTTATGACCGATGCAAGGATTATGTCACAGATATATACAATTCTGACAGCACTGCGGATCCTTTCTTTCTGATCAGCTCCTCTGTTTTGGGACACAAAAGTTGAAGTAGCAAGCGACAGAGAAGCAAATGGCAGATTGAAGAATAAATACAACTTTCTCGCCGTCGTATGCGCTGCAATCGTCAGATAACCAAGACCATTGATTCCATACTGAAGGATCACGGAACCCATGGAAACAATGGAACTCATAAATCCCATGGAAAATCCCTGTCCAAGCATTTCTTCATATAATTCCCTTTCCATGACAAAATGCTCACGTCCGGGAATCAACAATTTCATTTTCTTTCCTATGTATATCAGGCATAAAATAGCCGAAATACCTTCCGACAGTACGGTTGCCAGGGCGGCCCCTGTCACTCCCCATTGGAATCTCACAATAAACAAAAGATCCAATCCTATATTCAACAGAGAGGAAAACATCAAAAAAATCAGGGGAATCAGACTGTCACCAATTGCCCGCAGCAGGCCAGCGCATAAATTATACGCAAACATAACGATAATTGACATAACAATCAAAGATATATATTGATATGCTTCTTTTATAATCTCTGCCGGTGTATTTAAAAGTTTTAAAAGAGGATATAAAATGAAACTTCCGATTACGGATACAACAATCGAGCAAATGACACCTATTACGATCGAACCGGCTACTGATTTTTTTACTTCATCCTCTTCTCCTGCGCCATAGCTTCTGGCTGTCACAATTGCCAGACCATTACCTATTCCCAGTGCAAAGCCAACAAGAAGATCATAAATGGCACTGCAGGAACCGATAGCAGCAAGGGAAGTGTCTCCCAGATAATTACCAACGATCATGGTATCAACTGTATTATAAAGCTGCTGGAAAATCCGGGAAACAAGAAGCGGTGCAGCAAAGAGAAGAAGAGATTTCAGAATAGAACCTTTTATTAGATTTACTTTCACAATCCCATCTCCTTTCTCAGCTGCTCCAGATACAACTTTTCTTTTTTATTCAGTGCTGCCTCATCAAGAAGCTCCGGTCTTCGGAGAAGTGTTCTCAGAATCGATTGTTCTCTTCTCCATTTTTCAATATTGGCATGATGGCCAGACAGGAGGACCTCCGGTACCTTTTTACCCATCCATTCTGCCGGCCGACTGTACTGAGGATATTCCAGAAGATTATCCTGAAAAGACTCAAACTGAGCGGATTCTTCATTACTCAAAACTCCCGGAACAAAACGGGAAATAGCATCAATCATTACCATAGAAGGCAATTCTCCGCCGGTCAGAACGTAATCTCCGATGGATACGTAATCTGTCACAATTTCCTCCAGAACTCTTTCATCAATTCCTTCATAATGTCCACACAAAAATACCAGATCTTCTTCCTTCGCAAGCTCTTCCACCATAGACTGATTAAACACTTTACCCTGTGGTGTCAGATAAATTACTCTTGGTTTGTAACCGATTTTCTCAACAACACTTTGATACGCACCATAAACAGGTTCTGCCTGCATTACCATACCAGCTCCCCCGCCATAAGGATAATCGTCCACTTTCATATGTTTATTAGTAGAAAAATCCCGAATATTCGTCGTTGTGAGCTGTATAATCCCCTGATCCATAGCGCGTCCTATGATGCTTGTCCCCAGCCCCTGTGTGATCATATCCGGAAACAATGTCAATACATGATAGTGCATAATATCATTCTCCTATTTTAAGAATCGTGATTCTATACTTCTTCCACAAGCCCCGGCAACAGATGGATGATCATTTTTTTATTCTCCACATCTACCTGCCGGATACACTCTCCAATAGCCGGAACCAATACTTCTCCGTATTTTTCGTTCTGAATACAATACACATCGTTCGCACCGGTTTTCATCACATCTGTCAGTATTCCAAATTCCGAACCATCATCAAGCAATACCTGCATATCGATCAGATCCGCAATAAAATATTCATCTTTATCTAATTTCACTGCATGTTCTCTTGTTACATACAGACTTTTTCCTTTGTATTTCTCAATATCATTGATATTATCAATTCCCTTGAATTTCAGTATAACCATTTGTTTGAAAAATTTTACGCTCTGGATTTCCAGCTCCTTTTGCTCTTTACCGGTATCCAGAATCACTTTTTTCAGTTTTTTAAACCGATTAACATCGTCCGTTGTTGGATAAACCTTGACTTCTCCACGAACACCATGAGTGCTGGAAATCACTCCTACCTGCAATAATTGTTCCATTCCGTCTCCTTGTTCATATCTGTCAGATTCTGTATATTTTCTTTCTACTCTTTGCGCTTTCCATAAGTCACGGATTGCTACGCACTTCGTGCTTTAGCAATCTTCTTATCTTTCTACTTTGCATAAGTCCACGGATTGCTACGCACTTCGTGCTCTCGCAATCTTCTTTTCTTTCTACTTTGCATAAGTCCACGGATTGCTACGCACTTCGTGCTCTCGCAATCCTACAGGTATTCGCACTCCGCACTTTCGTGCTTCGTGTTCATACCTGTTGTCGTCTCTAGAGCGAATCCGGGTTTACATGCAAGCATGCACCCGGCTTTGCTCTGAGACCGGGACTTATGCAGTAAAAAAGGATATAGCGCCGGGCTACATCCTCATATTTTCATCTATTGCAGAATTTCAACTACAACCTTCTTATCACATTTGGAGGAAGCAGCTTTTACAACCGTACGGATTGCTTTTGCGATACGTCCCTGACGGCCAATTACCTTGCCCATATCGGAAGGTGCTACCTTCAGTTCTACTAAAATCGCATCGCTCTCTTCAGTCTGTGTCACAACCACTTCTTCCGGATGGTCTACGAGGGATTTTGCAATTACTTCTACCAAATCTTTCATTACGCACCTCCACGCATTTGTCAGGTCAATCTTCCTTAAGGAAGATTGCACCGGGCAAAAACGACTCCGCAGTCTTGATAGTTCTCACTATTTTTCGATACCAGCTAATTTGAAGATTTTGCTTACTACTTCTGTAGGCTGTGCTCCGTTAGCCAACCATTTTTTAGCTGCCTCTTCATCTACTTTATATACGCTTGGATCGCGGTTCGGATCATATGTTCCGATTTCTTCGATGAATCTTCCGTCTCTTGGGGATTTGGAATCTGCAACAACGATTCTATAGAAAGGTGCCTTTTTCTGACCCATTCTTCTTAATCTGATTTTTACTGCCATTTCTTTCACCTCCTTGGGATTTTGCTGTTTATTTAAAAGGGAAGTTTAAAGCCTCCTCTTTTGCCAAGTTTACCACCCATCATACCGGGCATCTGTTTCATCATCTTTCTTGTCTGTTCAAACTGCTTCACCATGCGGTTAACTTCTGCCAATTCCACACCGGCTCCCTGTGCAATTCGTTTTTTCCGAGAAAGATTCAGGATATCCGGATTCGACCGTTCTTTCGGTGTCATGGAAAGGATAATTGCTTCCTTTCTCGCCAGATCCTTTTCATCAATCATTCCTTCAATATCTTTTGCTTTATTACCCAGACCGGGAAGCATCCCCAATACACTGGAAATACCACCCATGTTTTTCATCTGGTTCATACTTTCCAGATAGTCATCAAATCCAAAAGTGGCCTTTTTAATCTTCTGCTCCATCTCCTTGGCTTTTGTCTCATCGATGTTCTGCTGTGCCTTTTCAATCAGGCTCATCACATCGCCCATACCAAGGATCCTGGATGCCATACGATCGGGATAAAACTGCTCCAGATCTGAAAGCTTCTCACCCATACCCACATAGAGAATGGGTTTGCCGCTGATTGCTTTAATGGACAGTGCAGCACCTCCTCGGGTATCTCCATCCATCTTTGTAAGTATCACGCCATCAATACCGACTTTTTGATTGAAGGTCTCAGATACATTCACCGCATCCTGTCCTGTCATGGCATCTACAACTAAAATTGTCCGATCCACACGAACATTTTCCTTGATTTCAATCAATTCCTGCATCATGCTTTCATCCACATGAAGACGTCCGGCCGTATCAAGAATCACTACATTAAATCCATGATTCTTAGCGTGCTCAATCGCCGCTTTTGCAATATTCACCGGGCTCTGCTTATCTCCCATAGAAAATACTTCTACGCCTTGCTTTTCTCCATTTATCTGAAGCTGTGTAATTGCTGCAGGACGATACACATCACAGGCAGCCAGAAGCGGCTTTCTTCCTTTTGCTTTTAACTTGCCGGCAATCTTTGCCGTTGTGGTGGTTTTACCAGCACCCTGCAGACCGACCATCATGATTACCGTAATCTCATTGGAAGGGCAAAGAGCAATCTCCGTAGTCTCACTTCCCATAAGTGTTACCAGCTCATCATTGACAATCTTAATAACCATCTGTCCGGGATTCAGACCATTCATAACATCCTGTCCGATCGCCCGTTCCTGAACAGCTTTGATAAACTGTTTTACCACCTTAAAGCTGACATCCGCCTCCAGGAGCGCCATCTTAACCTCTTTCAAGGCAGTCTTCACATCTGCTTCTGTGAGACGACCCTTACTTCTCAGGTTTTTAAATACATTCTGCAGTTTTTCAGTTAAACTTTCAAATGCCATCTGCTATAACTCCTCTAATATGCTGTATGAGAGAGAACCAATCCTGTTCATCAGGTTTTCCAGATCCTTTCCCTCATAATTTTGGGTCAGCCCGTGAATCTCATGGACTTTTTCACGGATTGTCACAAATCTCTCAACCAAATGCAGTTTCTGTTCATAATCTTCCAAAATCCTGCTGCTGCGCTTGACAAGATCATGTACCCCCTGACGGCTGATTCCCAGATCCTCTGCCACCTCACTGAGAGAATAATCATTCAGAACTACTTCCTCATATATGGTCTGCTGATGTTTTGTCAGCAATTCTCCGTAAAAATCATATAACAATGCCTGTCTCTCAAGCTTATCCATGTCTATCACCTTGGCTATCATACAACAGGATTTTGGATGTGTCAAGTATTTTTTCTTGACATTTAAAAATTTCTTATTTTAAGAATTATTATAGTTTATCAATGCTTGTCTATCACATTCGCAGACTCATGTACAGATTTCATTATTTCATTAAATGCTTTTCCTGTCTTCCGGCAGCATTTTTTAACATCTTCATACTCCGGATAAAACATATTTTCTCCCTTAAATCTGCAGACTTTTGTCCTGATCGTGCCATAAGGGGTATCAATATTCTCTATTCTCCGTTCAAGTATTGTCCGTTGTACCGGATACGTTCGAATTCCGATCGTAGTTGTCTCTCTGAAAATAATATTCTCCAGCTTTTCTCTGGCATTTCGATGACAGATCACCTGAAGTTGATAAGCCGGTCTGGATTTTTTCATCAGTATTGGACGGTATACCGCATCCAGGGCTCCATTCTCCAAAAGCAGTTCCTGCAAATATCCAAGCAGTTCCCCAGAGCAGTCATCCACATTCGTTTCCATGACCACTGCTGTATCATATAGATTTTCATCACTCTTTTCCTCACCTTGCTCCTGTAGAATCATAGCACGCAAAATATTGGCATGAGGGAAATCTTTCTCACCGGATCCGATACCGATTTTTTCCACCAGAAACTGTTTTGGTATCTCACAGTTTCGAAGAGCTGCAGCAATAGCTGCCCCTGTAGGAGTGATCATCTCTCCTTCTACATCGATGATTTTCAACGGAAGTCCATATTCTTTTATCAATTCAGCAGTAGCCGGTACAGGTACAGGAATCCTGCCATGCTGGCACCATGTGGTACCTTTCCCTTCTGTGAGTGTTCCAACTGCCACCTGCTCGATCCCCAGCTCCGTAAAACAAATTGCGGCAGCCACAATATCAACAATCGAATCTACCGCTCCCACCTCATGAAAATGCACATGTTCCATGTCTGTCCCATGCACTTTTGCCTCAGCTTCTGCCAGAACAGTAAATATCTTCAATGACAGATTTTTCACACGTTCCTCCAAATCCGAATCCAGAAGAAGTTCTCTGATCTGGCGATAATCTCTCATAGGCTGCAAAACATTACCATCGAGCTCAACAAAAAAAGCACAGGCATCAATGCCATTTTTCTGCGTTCTTCCTATGACGGTGCGATAGCCATGAAGCGGTAGCTTTTTCAGCTCATTCTCCAGTTTTTCTCTTGAAACTCCCAGATCAAGCAAAGCACTTACTGTCATATCTCCACTGATTCCGGATGCACACTCCAAATATAAAATACGATTCATGTTGTTCTTTTGTCTCCTTATTCAGTTTTCATCAAATTGCCCAGGTCATCATGGACAGACAGAAAATTCCACAGTAATACAATGCCAACGCCCAGTAATCCAACTTTTTCGGTAATTTTTTAAAAAATCCTTTTCCTACCATCATATCCGAAATACTGAAAAGTAATGCACCGACAGCTGCCCATCCATACTTCCAACCTGCAATAAAAGGAAGTGTCACAGCCATAGCCATCATAGCCATGAGCACAGCCGGATATAATATCATTAAGTAAATTTTCGGATTTTTCTTTCCCTCAGAAATCTCTTTTCTGAACAAAATCAACGTTATCATCATTCCCGTAAGCCATGCCGGCAGAACTGCTATTGTAATATGCCCCTGAACGATCAGCCATCCAATCAGCAAAAAATGCCCAATTGCAAATACGATCATACCCAGAAAAAAGTGAATTTCCAGAAATGCATCCGCAAAAAAGAAAAAACACGTAGCATACAAAATCCACACAGAAGACTGTTCGTTTCCATTCAGGTATACTCCAAGCGCAGCTGTACATACAATCATCCAGGTAGAAAGGCATTTGGGCAGAATATTCCATCTTTTGTCACTCTGTTCTTTCATCTTAAAATGCAAAGTTCCACCGGCAACGATGACAGGAATCGCTGCCGCCATCCATAATTCATATGGCATGTGAGTTCCTCCCTTTTTCATACTGTCTTTTCTTTCATAGCCATTATATCCCACTGACTTCAAAAGAACAACCACAACTTAAACGGCAATAAGTCAAAAAAATCCCCTCCAGTCCCACAGCATTGATATTGAGGGATTTGGAGGGTAATTTATTTTGTTATGCCAATTCTGTATATAACTCTTTTACTTCCGGGTAAATCTTTGCAAATTTCTGATACTGTCTGTCATACTTCTTGGCCAATTCCGGTTCCGGATCAATCGTTTCAATGATTCTGACAATTTTCCCAGCTGCATCTTCCACAGAAGTAAAGGTTCCATCTGCTACGGCTGCCAGCATCGCACCACCCAGGGCCGGTCCTTCTTCAGATGCAATTCGATCTACTTTGATATTCAGTACATTAGCAATAATTCTTCTCCATAACGGACTCTTTGCACCTCCGCCACAGATTTTTGTTCGTTCAATCTGAATACCCAGTGATTTTGCAATTTCGAAAGAATCACGAATAGCAAAGGCCACTCCTTCCAGAACCGCCTGTGTCATATCTGTCCGACTGGTATCCATGGTCATTCCAATGAAAGTGCCTCTTGCGTTCGGATCATTATGTGGGGAACGTTCTCCCATAAGGTAAGGAAGGAAAAACACATGATTCTCTCCCAGCTTTACAATCGATTCTTGTTCTTTCCCATAATCTTCGGTTCCAATGATTTCATCCATCCACCATTTATTACAGGAGGCTGCACTGAGAATACATCCCATCAGATGATAGTGTCCATCTGAATGTGCAAATGCATGGAGAGCATTATTAGGATCCACACCGAACTCTCTACTTGAGATAAATACGGTTCCACTGGTTCCCAGTGAGACATTACACTGTCCATCCCCCACTGTACCGGTTCCAACTGCCGCAGCAGCATTATCACCTGCTCCAGCAGCCACAATACAATTCTCAGATAGCCCCAGTTCCTGTGCCACTTCAGGTTTCAAGTTTCCCACTTTCTCATAGCTTTCAAAAAGTGTCGGCATCTGTTCTTCCTTGATACCGCAAATCTCCAGCATTTCTCTTGACCAGCACTTATGTTGTACATCCAGAAGAAGCATACCGGATGCATCCGAATAGTCACAGCAATGAACTCCTGTAAGCCGATATGCCAAATAATCTTTAGGAAGCATAATTTTGCAGATACGAGAAAAATTCTCCGGTTCATTTTCTTTTACCCACAAAATCTTCGGTGCAGTAAATCCGGCAAAGGCTATATTTGCTGTATATTTTGACAGGGTCTCTTTTCCTATCTCCTGATTCAGATAATCTGTCTGTTTTCCGGTTCGTCCATCATTCCAGAGGATAGCCGGACGAATCACCTGATCCTCTTCATCCAGAATCACAAGTCCATGCATCTGACCTCCGAAACTGATCCCGGCAACCTGTTTTTTATCTACCGATTCTACGAGCTGACGGATTCCTTCTTTTGTCTGTTCCCACCAGTCTTCCGGTTTCTGTTCCGACCATCCGGGATGAGGAAAATATAAAGGATATTCCCGTGATACAATATTAATCACTGTTCCGTTCTGATCCATCAACAGAAGCTTTACTGCCGAAGTCCCCAGATCAACTCCTATATAATATTTCATCCGTTACCTCCTGTGTAATTACAAAAATTCAACAATTTATGCAAATGGATTCTCTGTAGGATACCGATCTCCCTTCGGATGATTATATCCAATCTCAGTCGGTGCTACGCCAATATATTTAAACACTTCATAAAGTGCTTTACCAATATGACCAAACGCAACCGCACCATGATGCGGATATCCTTTTTCAATCAGTTCATGGCGATAGAATCTTCCCATTTCAGAAATAGCAAATACACCAATACCTCCAAAGGATCTGGTAGCTACAGGCAAAACTTCCCCGTTTGCAATATAAGCACGAAGTTTTCCGTCTGCTGTACTCTGAAGTCTGTAGAATGTAATATCACCAGGAACAATATCACCTTCCAGCGTTCCCTGTGTTACTTCCTCCGGCAACGCTCTCGCCATGATCAGCTGATATTTCATACTGCAGGATGTAAGCTTACCTGCTGTGGTATTACCACAGTGGAATCCCATGAAAGTATCTTTATGAGTATAATTGTATTTTCCTTTAATTTCAGTTTCATACATATCTGCCGGAACCGTATTATTGATATCAAGCAGTGTCACTGCATCATTACTTACCAATGTTCCTATGTATTCACTAAGTGCTCCGTAAATATCCACTTCACAGGAAACCGGAATACCCATAGCAGTAAGACGGCTGTTAACATAGCAAGGTACAAAACCGAACTGTGTCTGGAATGCCGGCCAGCATTTACCTGCGATCGCCACATATTCTCTGGAACCTTTGTGAGCCTCTACCCAATCAAGCAGAGTCAGCTCATACTGAGCCAGTTTCGGAAGGATCTCAGGTTTTTTATTCCCGGCTCCCAGCTCTTTTTCCATATCGGCAACAACTGCCGGGATTCTCTCATCTCCTGCATGTTTATTGAAAGCTTCAAAAAGATCAAGCTCAGAGTTTTCTTCAATCTCTACACCGAGATTATACAGCTGCTTGATCGGGGCATTACATGCCAGGAAATCCTGAGGCCGAGGACCAAAGCTGATGATCTTAAGATTCTTCAGTCCGATGATTGCTCTGGCAATCGGCACAAATTCTGCCATCATTTCAGCAACTTCTTTTGCTGTACCAACCGGATATTCCGGAATATACGCTTTCAGATTACGCAGCTGCAGATTATAGCTGGCGTTCAGCATACCACAATAAGCATCGCCTCTGCCCTGAATCAGGTTATCTCCTCTTTCTTCTGCGGCTGCCACAACCATACATGGTCCATGGAAATATTTTACAAGCAGAGTCTCTGCACTTTCAGGGCCAAAGTTACCAAGATATACTACCAGAGCATTACATCCTGCTTCACGAAGCTCTTTCAGAGCTTTTTTCATGTCTTTTTCACTTTCTACAACAGTAGGGCACTCATACAGATCTCCCTGATATTCTGCAGCTACAGCTTTTCTTCTTGATTCAGACAGGGTAATCGGAAAACAGTCTCTGCTGACTGCTACAATACCCAATTTTACTTCCGGCATATTCTTCATGACGGTTCCTCCTTATTTGATTTTTTTGATATTTTTATGTCTTCCTTACAGGTCTGTTTCTTATTAAATACAAGTTCTATAGATTTCCAAATCAATTTGTTTATTTATTAAACTAATTACACTGTATCACTTGCCCATATGTCCGTCAAGATGTTTTTTAATTAATTTTATTGTTTTGTTTACTTACTGAACAAATTGTAGTATTCTATATATGATGAGACAAGGGACAAAAGGTCAGTCGCAGCATGCTTGCATGCTTGTGACTGACCTTGGGGACCGCAAAAACATGAGGAAGCTGCCCGAGTAGGGCGGATTCCGAATGTTTTTAGAATTTCGGGAGAGCGAAACTCTATGGAAATAAACAGAGGAGGGAATATGGTAACAGGAAGTAAAGAACTTATACGTGAAATGAACAGAAAGCTGGTACTGGAAACCATTATCAATGATGGACCTTTGTCCCGTGCCGCTATATCAAAAAAGCTGGGATTAACCAAAGCCACTGTCTCTGCGATTGTACAGGAACTTCTGGACACTTTATATGTAGAAGAAATCGGAAGTGACCAGACTTTACACGGACGAAAACCAATCCTTCTGAGTTTCTGCCGACACAATGGATATATTATGACCCTTGACCTTGGTGTTGAAACAACTACTCTGATGACCTGTGATTTGATGGGACAAAATCAAAGACTACACCAATATCATCAAAAACTGAATCCTGAGAACACGCTTTCCTTTTTGACCCGTATTCTCAGGATCCATCTTGATGCACTCCCCCTGACACCTTTTGGGGTCATAGGAATCAGTCTGGGAATTCATGGAACTGTAAAAAATAATGAAATTACTTTCACACCTAATTATTCTCTTGCAGAGCTTCCTCTTGCCCGGGAGCTTGAAAAGATGTTTAACATTCCCGTATGGCTGGAAAATGAAGCAAATCTATCTGCACTGGCCGAAAAAACGTTTGTTGAAAACCACAAAAATCTGATACAGGTCAGTATTCATTCCGGTGTTGGTGCCGGAATTATTCTGGAACACAATCTATATACCGGAATCAGCGGTACAGCCGGTGAATTTGGTCACATGATCGTCGAACCCGACGGACTTCCCTGTCCCTGCGGAAATCATGGCTGTCTGGAGCAATATATCTCCGAACCTGCTGTTCTTTCGTATTATGCTGCACAAAAAAATACACTCTACTCTCCTACCATGGAGGATCTTGTATCTTCTTATATCAACAAAGAACCTGCTGCTGTAAATACAATTGTCCGCTTCACAAAATATTTATCCTGCGGAATCAACAATCTGTGGAATCTTTTCTGTCCGGAATGTATCATCCTGAATAGTCAGCTGATTACTTATCTTCCGGAAATACTTACGATGACGGAAGAATTGCTTCCAAAACGCTTTCAGAAGCACTGCATATTAAAGGCTTCTGCTCTGCAGGATACTGCTGTTTTACTTGGCGGTGCAAGAATATGCATCAGCAATTTTCTCGGAATAGAAAAACTGGTGATCACTTGAAAACTATACCGTGATCAACTCATATTCTCTGGTTCCCAACCCCAGTTTCTCTGCATGCTCGATTGCGGACATCCAGTTTGTCTCCGGACTTACTTTGTGGAAATGATCTCCTTCATGGATATGTTCATGATCACCCAGAACACTGTTCTTGATAACCGGCTGTCTGTTTACTGCGTCAGCACAGGCAACATCCAAAGCTACAGGGTCAAAAGAAGCGAAAAATCCCACATCTGGAACAATTGCTGCATCATTTTCCGCATGACAGTCGCAATATGGAGATACGTCTATAACCATATTTATATAGAAAGCAGGTCTTCCGTCAACGACAGCTTTCGTATATTCAGCAATTTTTTTATTCAGGATATCGTTTGACTCATCGGAAGCCGGTTCAACCGCATCATGTGGACAGACACCGATACATCTACCGCATCCTACACATTTGTTATGGTCAATAGAAGCCTTTCTTTCAGTTACTGTGATTGCACTGTGAGCACAGATTTTTGTACACATTTTACATCCAACACAATTATCCTGATTTACGTGTGGTTTACCCGCACTGTGTTGTTCCATTTTTCCAGCACGTGAACCGCATCCCATACCGATATTTTTCAGAGTTCCTCCAAAACCTGTCGCTTCATGGCCTTTAAAATGAGCCAGTGAAATGAAAATATCAGCATCCATGATTGCCTGTCCGATCTTTGCCTCTTTTACATATTCGCCACCCTCAACCGGAACAAGAGCTTCATCTGTGCCTTTCAATCCATCAGCGATAATGATATGACATCCGGTAGAGAATGGAGAAAAACCGTTTTCATATGCACTTTCCATATGCTCCAGTGCATTTTTTCTTCCGCCCACGTACAAGGTATTACAATCCGTAAGGAACGGTTTTCCGCCCAATTCTTTTACCACATCAACAACTGCTTTCGCATAATTTGGACGAAGATATGCAAGATTTCCTGGTTCACCAAAATGAATTTTGATTGCCGCAAATTTTTTATCAAATTCAATATCTGCGATTCCGGCTTTTTTGATAAGACGTTTCAGTTTTTCTGGAAGACTGATAGAATTATGAGTTCTTAAATCAGTAAAATAAACTTTTGATGGTGTCATTACAAATCCTCCTTATAAAATGTCTGTCACATAACAGACGTAATAAACGTATTCATAGATTGTAACACCTGATAAAAATGCGGTCAATATGATTCTCTTTTTCTATGCAAAAAGAATTCATATTTTTTTCTTTTCCAGATAACAAAGGAGATTATTATAATGAGAATTATAATAATCGTAATGCACCCAATAAATAATGGTTTGTTCATAAAAAACTGCACCCAATTGCTTGTATTTACCAACACATTGTAATCCTCGGTCTCGGAAATATTACCAGCTGCATCTGTGGATACAATTGTTATCTTCTGATAGCGGTTTTTACTGTTAACAGTGAAATATACTTTTCCATGATCTATACTCACGATATCCGTATCCTGCTCCACATTGACCAGGCTTTGGCCTTTCAGTTTATAATTCTTATAAAGTTTATCATCCAGATATATTGCTACATATAATAATGACATATTATCTTTCACATTCAATGTATATTCATGACTGTCCTCTTTGTACCGACCGTGGTTTTCCAGGTTACTTACTGCCATCACCGGTGGTGTTTTATCCACAGCAAAGTCAATTTTTACAGCTTTTGCCTTGTTATTATTGACATTATCTGCATTGTCCAAAGAGGATATATTGATACTGTATTCCCCCTCTTCATCAAAGCAGGATGCAAACACTGTATAGGTATATTTCTTCCATTGATTATCCTCATCAATCACTTCTGCTGTGAAGTCTTTTCCTTTTTCCAGTTTAACAATCTGTCCATCTTTACTATAAGAAAGCTCCATATATTTGAGAAGGTCCACATTAATCTCCTGGATTATAATATCCTGCGGATCGTTTGTAAAACCTTCTTCCAGCAATTTCTTTGTAGTATCACTGATTACATATGCAGAACCATTACGATTTACAGAGAATGTGATTCTTTTCGCTGTTTCATTTCCTGCTTTATCAACTGATTTTGCTGTCAGAATATAGATGTCATCCATGTTG
>SFGF01000063.1 GCA_004556655.1 Lachnospiraceae bacterium
AAAAAAGTCGAGGGATATGGAAAATATGTATAGCTTCCCTATCCCTCGTAAAAATGCAGTATTTATTATTATCAATTATTCTTCATGAAACAACCCTGGGGGGATACCGATAAATTATTTTTCACTAATATTGGTTGTTTGGAGTTTTTCAACAGATAGATTTGTCTTTTTTAATTATGCTATAATTTGCACTTTTGAAACAACATATAGATTCTTCTACATAACGCTTACTCTACGCCATAATTCTTTTATTTTACATATCTTCCGGTCTTTTTATCAGATAGATTTATAATTTGCGCTCCCTCTCGCTGCCGAAAACTTGCCAGAAACACACATTTTTCTCTAAATTTTTATATAGATTCCTCATTTCTGGCATATCTCGATGCTTTCGCTTGATTTTCCACCTAAATTTTGGCAGATAGTATCGTGGTTTTCTAAATATCCCGCTGAAAATTGCTCAAATCATCGGAAAGTCTTTCTTTACTATGCGGTAACTCATAAAGAACCCACGGATCAATGTCTATACATTCATACACATTTCTTCCACCCGCAACATCTCATGCTAATGTTCCATTAAGAATTGTGCATGTGTTCATGAAAATATTACGTTCTTTTATTCGTTTAAAAACGTTATCCGATAAATCACTTTTTACATCATATCGTACAATTTTCCCATCTCTCGCCAACTCCCAGTTTTGCATTAGCTCATCATGATGGATTACGCACCATGCCAACACAATCTTTATGTCCGAATGAACAAAAGCCTGTGGAAGAACAAATTCTATGTCTCCACAGGCTCTTGATAATCATATTATAGCATGTGCCATCCTATTTCTCAATTTCTTTTGTTTCTTCACCCTACTTTGCTGCTTTTCTTGTATAAAACACCATCCATGTCATTTGGGACATCTGTGAAAAGTTTTTTAACAGAAAGAATGAATTAGTTACTATATACATTTATCATCTTATATGTGGCAGATCCGGATAAGCTACAACATCCTTATCATGAGTGGTACTAAAATTAATATACACCAGTTTCTCCGTTCGTGAAGTATTTATCAGTTTATGTGCGCCGTTCTTATTCGCCGGAAAAAACAGGAAATCACCCGCAATCACTTTCTTCTCTCCTGTAGGAGTTTTAAGCGAACCTTTACCACTAATAATATATAATGTCTCTTCATTTTTGTAATGAAAATGATACGAATAAGCTGCTTTCAAAGGTGGTATTTCATAAATGCTTACCATACAATACTTTGCATAACCTCGTGGAACAAAATCTCTTTTGTAATATTCATTTTCCCCAGAAAAATTATATTCATATTTGTGTCTGCTTTTTAGATTTTCAATTCTGACATGTTTAATTTCACTCATTATTTCATCATACTTCAAATCTGATCCCATTCAAATATATTTACCTACAATCAATTTCTCTGTTTTTAAAATAATATTTTTTGTCGTGCTCATTTACCTCTCTTAAAACTCTGCATGGATTCCCAACAGCTACCACATTTGACGGTATATCTTTTGTAACAATACTCCCTGCTCCGATTACTACATTATCGCCAATTGTTATACCGGGCAATACTATAACCCCCGCGCCGAGCCAGCAATTTTTGCCAATACGGACAGGCATATTGTACTGATATCCCTGTATACGCAGTTCCGGCAAAATCGGATGCCCTGCCGTGGCAATCGTTACATTTGGTCCAAACATCGTATAATCGCCTACATAGACATGTGTATCATCCACCAGTGTCAGATTAAAATTCGCATAGATTCCTTTTCCAAAATGAACATGTCCACCACCAAAATTCGAATGAAAAGGGGGTTCTATATAACATCCCTCACCAATCTCGGCAAACATTTCTTTCAACATTTTCTGACGCTTTTCTCCCTCTGTAGGACGTGTCATATTAAACTCATAGAGACGATCGAGTCTCCTGATCTGATCATTCGTAATCTCTTCATCGTTGGGAAAATAAAGTTCACCAGTATGCATTTTGTCTTTCATTTTACTCATTTTTCATTCTCCTTTACTGTCAGGTCTTTCACCCATTTATATTTTTTATAATGTATATATACCGCCGGTATTTTTATCATTTCATCAAGATTCATGATAAAATACGTAGCAAGTACCGGCAAATGCAGCACAAATGCAGAAATAAATCCAAGCGGGACAACAATACACCACATTGTCACGGTATCGCAAAGAAATCCAAACTTACTGTCCCCTCCTGCACAAAAGATTCCGGCAATGGTCGTTCCATTGACAGCTCTTCCGATCATATAATAAGTACACATTACAAGCATCCATTTTAAATACTCCCCAGCCTGTGCGCTCAAATCTGTCACGCTGAGAACAAGCGGGCTGAGTACAAGCAAAATCACTCCCGAAATTGCGCCACAAATGACAGACAGTCTGCAGAGCTTTCCGCCATATTCTTTTGCAGTGTCAAGTTTTCCCGCTCCAAGTTCGTTTCCCACCATAATGCCGCCACCACTTCCAAGTCCGAGACAGAAGCAGGCAACAAGGTTTTTCACGATATTGGCTATGGAATTTGCTGCTACGGCATCACTGCCGAGATGCCCCATGATAACAGAATACATGGTAAATCCTATTCCCCATACGATTTCATTACAAAGTACCGGCGTGGTATATTTCCAAAAATCATGTCGCAGATTTTTATCATCCTTTATAATGTTTTTCCACCGCAATTTAATCTGATCTTTTTTCGCAGTTTCCAGAATACACCATACAACTTCAATGATTCTCGCCGCAACAGTAGCAAGTGCCGCTCCCGCAATTTCCAGCCTGGGAAATCCCAAAAGACCAAAGATAAAAACGGCATTAAGAACAATATTTACAACCACACTGATCGAACTGATCATGCTGGATCTGGCAGCTCTCTCACTGTTTTTTAATATACACAGATAAATCTGGGAAATACCTGTCAGAAGAAACGATATGGATACCGCCCGCAGATAAACTGCCCCATTTTCAATCAAGACTTCATCATTTGTAAAAATATGCATTAAAGCTTTGGGAACACACAGTCCTGCAATGAAAAACAGGAAAGATACTAAAGCCGTAATTTTCATTACATACGCAAAGATACGCTCCACCGCAGCCTTATCTTTTTTCCCCCAATACTGTGCAGCGAACATGGAAAGCCCTATGGTCATAGCAGCAAGAAACAGATTTTCCACAAAAGTCACCTGACTCGCAAGAGAAACCGCCGAAAGTGCATCCTGTGTTAATGCCCCAAGCATCAAAGCATCCGACGCACTGACAAGAGCCAGCATAAACTGCTGAAATGCAATGGGAATCACCAGTGTCAGCAATTTTTTTAAGAATATGGAAAATGATTCATTATTGGTTGAACAGTTTTCACTTTCATAATTTTCTTTATGTTCATAGTAATCCGAATGCACGCACAGTCCTCCTTGACTTCGTTTGATTTTCTTTTTATAATTATACGGTGTATTTCTCTCTATTTATATCATATTTCTGCACAAATCAATAACAATCCTGCGAGGTTTTTACTTATGGCAATATTTGTTGAATTAAAAGATGACCGTTCTGAAAAGGTACATTACGACCATTCAGATTATCCGATTTATATTCGAAGAGAACTTCTCTCTAATTATCCTGATTATTCAGCACCAAATCACTGGCATGATGATATGGAATTCATTGCCGTTTTATCCGGGGAAATGAAATACAATGTGAACGGTGAAATTATAAATATACAAAGCGGGCAGGGGATCATCGTGAATGCACGGCAAATGCATTTTGGATTTTCTGATACCAGATCGGAATGTGATTTCATCTGCATTCTCCTTCATCCGATGCTACTGTGTTCTACTTCTTTCTATGAGCATGATTTCATACTACCTGTGCTCCGCAACACTGCAGTGCCATTTATCTTTCTGAATACAGATACTATTTGGCATCAAAAAATACTTGATTATATTGTTTTTATGCATACAAATAAAGATCTGAAAACAGCGCCTATGAAAGTTCAGTCTGCATTTTCAGCCATCTGGTCTTTACTTTATGAAAATATGCCTCTGGACGATAATACTTCCAATCTTCAGAGTGTTGATCTGAATATAACCAAAAACATGGTTGGTTTTATTCAGCAGAATTATACCCATAAAATTTCTTTATCGGATATTGCTGTGTCCGGTGCTGTGGGGCAAAGTAAATGCTGTAAACTATTTGCAAAATACTTTAAGCAAACACCTAACGTATATTTAAATCGATACCGTTTAAACAAGAGTATTGAATTATTAAGAAATACAGATATGACCATAACTGAAATCGCTGTATCTGTTGGATTCAACGGTGCAAGTTACTATGCTGAGACATTCCGCAAATGGCTGGGGAAAAGTCCTACGGAATTCAGAAAGGGACGATAAAATCAGTATGCACAGTTACAGCCAGTAGGTCTGATATGTCTATGCATAAAATTCGGGAAATGTAGGTTCGATTTTTTATATATAATAACAGAACGATTACATGTGAAGTAATGCACCAGACATATCATTTGTTTGGCGCATTTTTCCGTTGCAAAACAGTTGGAAAGGAGATTTATATGAAATTATCAAATGGATCAGAGGTTGTTGCAAGACGATATCAGGCTTTAATAAAACCAGAAGCCGGATGGAATACAGTATTACATAAGGAATGTCAAATTAATGGAGATAAGAATTATAGGTTCAATATTTGTAAATCTTTCAATTCCTTCCCAACGATAGGACGGCTATCATTTCATAACAACTGGTATTCAGATTTCCACACGAAAAATATCTACCGCCTCATCCCATAAGATATATTTTTCAGTTGTTTGAAGTCCCGATTTTTTATAAAACCTATAGATTGATCTGATTTTTTTATATAGATTCTTGTTTTTACATATTTCTCGATGTTATAAGTTCATTTGATACTCCAGTTTGAGCAGATTGATTTTGGATTTCCTGAAATTCTCGCTGAAAATTACCCTGTATTATCGCAAAATCAGCAACAAAAAACTCCTGACTTCATCAGCCAAGAGCTTTTAGACTTGCGGGAGTAGGATTTGAACCTACGACCTTCGGGTTATGAGCCCGACGAGCTTCCAGACTGCTCCATCCCGCGTTGATAATATTATTATATTCCTATTCCCTGTATTTGTCAAATCCTATTCTTGTGCAAATGCACTGTTTTAAGTTGCTTTTCCGTTGTATTTTTATTTCTTTCTGTCTCTACACAATTTATTATATGCTGGATTTTGTATATTATTCCTATTACGCAAAACTTTACACTCATACTTTACACCAATCTTTACATTTTTCTTTACATTTCCTTCAAACTTCTTGCACCGCCTTATAATTCATGATAAACTTTGAAAAGATTCGACCGGAGTATCCGGGGAGATTGAGAAAGGAGATAATTATGAATCTGATCAAAAAGTATTTAAACAGAGTTTTTATCGATGGATTGAGCGGTATGGCTATGGGGCTGTTCGCAACTTTAATCATCGGTACGATTATTCAGCAGATCGGAACCTTTGTGGGTGGTTCCATCGGTGACCTTATTTATGTAGTAGGAAAAGTTGCTGCAGCGGCTACCTGCGCCGGTATCGGTGTCGGAGTCGCATACAAGTTCAAAGAGAGCTCTCTGGTTGTTCTGTCAGCGGCCACCTGTGGTCTGGTAGGTGGATATGCATCCAAAATACTGGCTGGAACCATTCTTTCTGAGGGTTCTATTATTCTTGCAGGTCCCGGAGAACCGCTGGGTGCTTTCATCGCAGCTTATGTAGGTATTGAAGTCGGTCATCTGGTAGCCGGAAAGACCAAGATTGATATTCTGATCACACCGCTTGTCACCATAGGAGCCGGATCCGCCGTAGGTATTCTGGCAGGACCGCCTATTTCTTCCTTTATGACATGGCTGGGAAGTCTGATCAACTGGGGAACGGAACAGCAGCCATTTCTCATGGGTATCGTAGTTTCTGTATTGATGGGTATGATCCTCACTCTCCCCATCAGTTCTGCGGCTCTGGGCATTATCCTGAATCTGTCCGGGCTGGCTGCCGGCGCTGCTACCGTAGGATGCTGTTGCAATATGATCGGATTTGCCGTGGCAAGCTACCGTGAAAATAAAATCGGTGGACTTCTGGCACAGGGAGTTGGTACTTCCATGCTTCAGGTTCCCAACATCATGCGAAAACCAATCATCTGGCTGCCTGCCATTCTTTCCAGTGCCATCCTTGGTCCGGTATCCACCATGCTTTTCCATATGACAAGCAATGCCACCGGTTCCGGTATGGGTACTGCAGGCTTTGTAGGACAGATTATGACATGGCAGGTTATGACACAGACAGAAGAGCCTGTGATCGTTCTGATCAAAATTCTTGTGATCCAGTTCCTGCTGCCTGGACTACTGTCTCTGGGAATCTCTGAATTTCTCAGAAAACATAGCTTTATCAAACCAGGAGATATGAAACTGGATATTTAGGCAAGACTATACATAATACCACCTGACAGGAGAGGCATTCATGATCTTATTATTGATGGTTCCTGCTTATATTCTTGTAAATCTGTATATTTTACACCGGATACATAAATGGCTGAAAGCCTGCTCCCGGCATTTCCATTCCAAATGGTTCATCGTGCCGTTTATTGCAGTCTATGCTTTCCTTGCTTTGTCTCTTTTGATTGCTTATCTACTGCCCTCCAGCGGGCTGCAGATCTTTATCAAAAAGTTAAGCAACTACTGGCTGGGCACATTTATGTATGTACTGATGTTTATCATAGCGGCAGATATTATTCGCCTGATTCTGAAGCGGATTCCCGGCAGGCTTCATGATTTTCTTTTTTCCAAACCGGGATACGTATTTGCAGGACTTTTTCTCACCTGCCTGATTGCCGTTTTCAGCATTTATGGTTTGTTTCACGCGCATTATATTAAAGTCAAACCTTATGAAATTACCGTTGAAAAAACATGCGAAGGATACGATGAACTGAAAATTGTTCTGGCGGCTGACCTTCATCTTGGGTACAGTGTGGGCAATCAACAGATGAAACAAATGGTAAAAAAGATCAATCAACAAAACGCCGATCTGGTACTGATCGCCGGAGATATATTTGACAATGAATACGAAGCATTGCAGCATCCGGAGAAAATTGCGGAAACTTTATCCCAGATCAAAAGCACTTTCGGTACTTATGGGGTATTTGGAAATCACGATGTAAAAGAACGGCTTCTGGGCGGATTCTCCGTAGCTTCGGCAGACAAAGATCTTCGGGATACCCGCTTTGAAGAATTTGTCGCCAAAGCAGGGATACAGATTCTGGATGATCAAGTGGTCTGTATCGATAATGCTTTTTATCTGGTGGGGCGAAAAGATGCTTCCAAACCGGGAGACGGAACAAAAGACCGTTTGGAGCCGGAGGAAATTCTTTCTGACCTGGATGAAACCAAACCAATCCTTGTGATGGAGCATCAGCCACGGCAGCTGCAGGAGCTTGCGGATTCCGGAGCAGACCTGCAGCTTTGTGGACATACGCATGACGGACAGATGTTTCCCGGTAATCTGACAGTCAAGCTTTTCTGGGAGAATCCCTGTGGCTATCTGCAAAAAGACAACCTGCAAAGCATTGTCACATCGGGGGTAGGGGTATGGGGACCGGCCATGCGGGTAGGCACAGACAGCGAAATCTGTACCATCACAGTGCATTTTAAAAATGCATGACTTTGGGCACCGTAACTGACCTTTTGTTCCTTGTCTCATAACATGTAATATTTTTTCAAAGAAAAACTCATCCGTACATCATCATGTCAAAAACATGAGGCCACGGATGAGTTTTTTATCTGTTCATTCCCGAACAGTTTCTATTTCTTTTAACTTTTTATCTTACAGGAAATGTGCTCTCAGTTCTTCTCCACTCAGCGGGGACAGATAAGCCGGTGCCACATCAAAGACTGTCTTGCATCCTACTGCACCCTCTGCTTTCATTCTTGTCAGAGCTCTTGCATAGGCTACCAGAACACTGGAGGTAAATTCCGGATTGGATTCCAGCTTCAGTGAGTATTCGATCATCTGATGTGTCTTTTCTCCGTCGCCTGTCATTCCACTTCTCATAACAAATCCGCCGTGCGGCATCTTGTTATGAACAGCATCGAACTCTTCTTCTGTAATAAAGTTTACAGTTGTATCATATTCGTCAAAATAATTTTTCATGGTCTTGATAGATTCTTCGATCTGTTTCAGATCTGCACCTTCCTCAGCAACCACGAAGCACTCTCTTGTATGCTTCTGGCGGGTAGTCAGTTCCGGCTGTTTGCCTTCCCGAACCTGATCCATTGCTTCTTCTACCGGCACTGTATACTGAATTCCACGTTTTACTCCCGGAATACGACGAATCGCATCGGAATGTCCCTGGCTTACACCTTTGCCCCAGAATGTATATGTTTTTCCATTCGGGAGAATAGACTCTGCATAGATTCTGTTCAGAGAAAACAGACCCGGATCCCAGCCTACGGAAATCAAGCCTACATTTCCATTGGCTCTGCATGCCTCATCTACCGCTTTAAAATGCTGCGGAATATTTGCATGAGTATCAAAGCTGTCGATCACGTTAAAATATTTTGCCAGCTCCGGTGTCTGTTTTGGAAGGTCTGTAGCACTTCCTCCACAAATGATCATAACATCAATCTGATCTTTCATATCCTGTGCTTCATCCAGCTTATAAGCTTTCACACCCGGGGTTGCCAGTTTCACATTTTCCGGATCACGGCGTGTAAATACACCAACCAGCTCCATATCATCATTCTGGCGAATAGCCAGCTCAACACCTTTTCCAAGGTTTCCGTAACCTGTAATTCCAATTCTGATTTTTTCCATTTTATAGTTCCTCCTGACTCTCAGTTCCTCTGAACAATAACTCCAAAATTTCAGTAGCATTTTATCACAATTTCCTGAATATTTCAATCGTTTACAGTTCATGATCAATCCAGCGATAATGCTCCAGAATGGCATCTACGCCTTTCTCTTTATCTCCATCCATCAGACACTGATATATTTTCCTATGGAGTCTTCGCCATTGTTCTACATATTCTTCCGCTGCATCTTCCAACACGATCAGTATTTCCTCCCGACACACTTCCGAAAGTGCCTGCATCAGAATCTCCAGAAGATGATTTCCTGAACATTGGATTAACAGCTGATGAAAATCCTGATCTGCCTGTACCCGTGCAGGATGATCTCCATTTTCCATCCGGCTCACGGTCTCAGTAAATCTGTTTTTCTCCTCTTCACTGATTCTGTCAACAGCCTGAGCGAATGCCTGTACTTCAATCGCTCTGCGAAGCTGATTGACTTCGAGATAATTACTTTCTTTCATAAAAATCAGCATGGAAAATACGCTTGTCAGGCTCTCTCCCATATGATTGACAAGATAATTCCCTTTTCCATGACAGCTTTCGATAATCCCCAGATTTTCCAGTGTACGAAGTGCTTCCCGGATCGAGTTCCTGCCAAGTCCCAGCGTATCCATCAGTTCCCGTTCCGACGGAATCTTTCCTCCAAATCTGACTTTATCCTCTTTCACCAGCTGCTTGATATAATCAATGACCTGGTAGTATGCTTTGTCCTGCCGGATTCCTTTTGTCTCTTCCATGTAAACCTCCAAATATCCTAATTATAACACCTCAGATCAGACCGGAAAATACCGGTGCCAGAACGGCAGTCAAAAGTCCTGCCACAGCAATTGCCAGACTGCTCATGGCTCCTTCTGTCATTCCCAGCTCCATGGCTTTTGCAGTTCCAATGGCATGAGAAGCAGTTCCCAATGCCAGCCCTTTCGCTACAGGTTCTTCGATGCCAAATACTTTATAAACCAGATCCGCGATTACATTTCCCAAAACTCCTGTGATCACAATCACCGCAACAGTAATGGTTACGATTCCGCCCAGTTCTTCCGAAACACCCATTCCGATTGCTGTAGTGATGGATTTTGGCAGAAGGGTCACATACTGCTGATGATTCATTCCAAATAGTTTACATAATGCAAACACACCAACTACACTGGCGATCACACCGGAAAGAATTCCTGCCGCTACTGCTTTCAGATTCTTTTTCAAAAGTCCCAGCTGTTCATACAAAGGGACTGCCAGACTCACCGTCGCCGGAGTCAGCAGATAGGAAAGATATTTTCCGCCTTCATTGTAGCTTTCATAATCCAGATCAAGAAGCAGAAGGACTGCTATCACACTGACAGATCCGATCAGTAACGGATTGAAGATTGCAAGCTTAAACTTTTTCTTCAGGATCAGTCCCAGTTCATAACCGGCAAGGCTCACTAATGCCCCGAAGAATACTGACTCTGTCAAAAATGCTTTCATTGATCCTGCTCCTCCTTTTTTCTTTCTTTTCTAATGATTCCCTGTGTAACCATTCCTGTTGATACCATTACAATGACAGTAGTCACAACAGTGATCACAATCACAGGAATACAGATGGGCTTAAGCAGCTCCCAGGAAGTCAAGAGACCCACCGCCGCCGGTATAAACATCACAGGCATAATCTCAATGAGAAACCCGGCACCCTCCTGCACCTGCTCCACTTTCACAATCTTAATACACAGAGCAGCCAGAAGCAAAACAAGGCCGTATACACTGGCCGGAATCGAAAGCGGGATGATTACATGCAAAATCTCTCCCAAAAAAGAAAATAATAAAATAATTGCAAATTGTCTTACGTATTTCATAGATTCACTCATTCCTCTTCAACTGGTAGTACCAGTTGATTATACGAAGAACTATGGTAAATGTCAAGCATAGAACTTACGACTTTTATATCGACATCATTTTATATAAGTTTAATGATTTCTTCTTTCACAATCTCTGGGAAATCCGATGTATTTTTGCTATACTGTGCATAAATACTATCTACAAAACCAATGTTTTATCAAAGTATGCTTATGACAGGAGGGATTTTATTTGAAATATCATTCTCAGACCGCCGAACAGACTGTTCAGATTCTGTCCTCTGACATTTCTTCGGGACTCACCGAACAACAGGTACAGAAACTGCAGACAAAGTACGGTGAAAACAAACTTCGTGAAAAGAAAAAGAAAACGAATCTTCAGCGTTTTCTGGATCAGTTTAAAGATGTTATGATTCTCATCCTGATTCTTGCGGCAATTATATCTTTTGTCATTGCCTGTATGGAAGGAGAACTGAAGGAATTTTTCGAGCCGGTTCTGATCCTGATCATCGTCATAGTCAATGCCATCATGGGTATGATGCAGGAAAGTAAAGCAGAAAAAGCTCTGGATGCTCTTAAAAATCTGTCGGCACCCCATGCTAAAGTCCTGAGAAACGGAGAAGAAAAGCTGATAGAATCCACTCAGCTCGTACCCGGAGATATCATCCGACTGGAGGCTGGAGATTTTATTCCCGCTGACGCAAGACTTCTGCAAAGTGCCAGCCTGAAGATCGAAGAATCGGCTCTTACAGGGGAATCGGTTCCGTCTGAAAAAGATGCGGATTTGGTTATTGATGAGGCTGCAGCTCTCGGAGACAGAAGTAATATGGTTTTCTCCGGCTGCAGTGTCACTTATGGAACCGGTACAGCCATTGTCACTGCTATCGGGATGGACACGGAGATGGGCAAGATCGCCAACCTTCTGGACAGCGAGGAAGAAACTCAGACACCTTTGCAGCAAAAGCTTGCTGTCCTTGGAAAATATCTGGGATTTCTCGCACTGGCTGCCTGTGCCATTATTTTTGTTGTGGGACTGATCAACGGAATTCCTGCCATGGAGATCTTTATGACCGCTGTTTCACTGGCTGTTTCCGCGATTCCCGAAGGACTGCCTGCTATCGTCACCATCGTTCTTTCCATCGGTGTCCAGCGTATGGTGAAAAAGAATGCCATTATCAGGAGCCTTCCCGCAGTAGAAACTCTGGGCAGTGCTTCTATTATCTGTTCCGACAAGACCGGTACACTGACACAGAATCGTATGACTCTGGTGAAAGGATACGCAGATGGTATGAATGCCCCGGAAGAAATCAGCACAGACAACTCTGATTCCATTCGAAAACTTCTGCTATACGGAACATTATGTTGTGATGGGTCTGTAGTCTTTAACAGAGACGCAGAAGAACATGTAGGTGACCCGACGGAAACCTCTATTATCGTAGCCGCTCATAAAAACGGAATGGAGAAGAATGACCTGACTGCGCAATATCCCCGTCTGGCAGAGATTCCTTTCGATTCTGACCGCAAACTGATGACCACAGTCAACCAGATTGACGGAAGCTATATCGTTATTGTTAAAGGTGCTTTTGATATGCTTACTGACCGCTGCATCAGCGGTAATCTGGAAAAAGCCAGAGAAATGAATTATCAGATGAGTAATTCTGCTCTCCGGGTACTTGCCGTAGCTTATAAAGAGATTGATTCATCTCCCGCCGAAGTGAAACCGGAAGAACTGGAAAAAGATCTGATCTTTATGGGACTGGTAGGTATGATCGATCCGCCGAGACCGGAAGCTGCCGAGGCTGTAAAAGTCTGCCGAAAGGCAGGTATCAGACCCGTTATGATCACCGGAGACCACGTTGTCACAGCTTCCGCCATCGCCAGCCAGCTGGGAATCATGGAAGCCGGAGACAAAGCGGTTACCGGAGCCCAACTGGATGATATGACAGACAGTCAGTTGGATCAGGAGGTGGAACATATTTCCGTCTATGCCCGGGTATCACCGGAAAATAAGATCCGTATCGTAAAATCATGGCAGAGAAAGGGACAGGTAGTTTCTATGACAGGTGACGGTGTCAATGACGCACCCGCACTGAAAGCTGCCGATATCGGCTGTGCCATGGGAATCACCGGAACCGATGTAGCAAAAAGTGCCGCAGACATCACTCTTACCGATGACAATTTTGCCACGATCGTAGATGCCGTTCGGGAAGGTCGTGGAATCTATGCCAATATTAAAAAAGTGGTGGGATTTCTCCTTGGAACCAATATCGGTGAAGTAATCCTGGTGTTTGTCGCCATGATCTTATGGCATAAAACCCCACTTCTTTCCATGCAGCTTCTGTGGGTCAATCTTGTAACCGACAGTCTTCCGGCTATTGCTCTGGGCATGGAGCCTGTGGAAGCAGATGTGATGACACAAAAGCCTAAACCCAAAGACGAAAGTATCTTTGCTCATGGATTTGGTGTGAGGATCGTCCTGCAGGGATTCCTGTTCGGTCTTCTGTCACTGATTGCCTACAAGGTCGGTGAAACCGTTACCGGAAATACCTCTGGCGGACAGACACTGGCTTTTATGGTACTGGCACTATCCCAGATCGTACAGGCATACAATATGCGCTCTGAACATTCCCTTTTCAAAATCGGAGTGTTCGGAAATTCCAAGCTGAATCGGGCAGCACTGATCTCCATACTCATGGTAGTGCTGGTTCTGTTTACACCGCTGTCCATACCTTTCGGGCTGATCTTTCTCCCGACAAAACTGTATCTGATCGGGCTGGGACTCACCCTTGTGCCTGTTATCGTGATGGAATTTTCCAAAGCATGTGGATTGATCAAACATCATCACTGAATTTTAAAAGGTGTTGCCTTGATGACAACACCTTTTTTCTTACCACTCCAGCTCATGAACTGATTGCATAAAATGTATTCAAATATTGCTGAAAGACCATATGAATATCCGTAGACTCAGTAAATTCGTTTTCTGCAGAACCGCTGCATGTCACATACAATCGATATACATAACACAAGTCCGCAAGTGACATATTGGTACTGAACGAATTGCCAAACATTTTCATCACTTCCGCAGGAACCGTCCAGTCGTCAGATGCACTGTCAGTAACTTTATCGACAAACTGTACCAGTTTCTCCATCTGCTGCGAATCCGTAATCTGCTCTGTCTTGGTATCCAGATAGCTATCCACCACTTGCATATCGAGAACCATATATCCCTGGATCGACAAACCGCACAAATAATCGGAAACATAATCTGCAATGTCAGAATAATTCATGGCAGAACTGTAATCTATCGCCAGTAAAGAAGCCGGGACAGCCATAGTTCGATATGAGTTTGACTTTTCATCAAAATTCACTACTACTGTTGAAAATGTATAATTCGGATTTTTTCCAATCAGCAAAAGATTCGTTGTTCCTGTCCGACGTTGATACTTTTGATCCTCATAGCTGACAGTTCGTCCATTGTTATCAGAAACAGCCGTTACCTCTTCCGGAATCCGGAAAACCATACCATCAAAAGATGTCATGTGATTTTTCCCTTTCCAGTATATCCCCATAAAACAAACTGTCATAACTATCAAACATAAAACAATGCCTAAAAGAACTGTAACCACAATTTTACCAGTTCCTCCCGACTTTTTATGGCTGGAGCTCTTTTTTGAGACATTCTTTTCATTTTTCTCACGCTTTTGTTCCCGGGTTTCTTCCTTTTGGGGAGCCTCTTTCTTCTTTGTCCCGGTATCTGTCGGTTTCTTTCTTTCCTGTTTCTTTTCGTTCTGAGGTACATTCGATTCCTTATTCTCTTCCTGATCCCATGCACTCAGAATCATTTCCAGTTCCAACTCCATTGAATCTTTTTTATCAGCCATCTTTTATCTCCTATATCAGCTTTTTTAACCTGCTGTAAATCTTATTTATAGTCTGGCGCCAGGGAATCATCCGAATCCATACATGTTCAAAAAACTCCCACCAAAAATCGCCCGGCCGAATCCATTTTCCTTTGCGGTTAACCGCTATAATTTTTGCAAAAATCTGTTCCGGTTCTATTGGTCCTTCAATCCAATTCTGCGCATCACCCACAAAATAGCATCTTCCCAATTGATCCACCTTACAGATTCGATGCATGATATATTCCCCTGACTTTCTCTGAAAAAAAGCAATATCGCCTTTTTTCCAGGTACCATCGCCTTTACACATCAACACCTGATCTCTTCCATGAATCAAAAGCGGGGACATACTATTTCCGGTGACTGTCAGAGAAACCTCTTTCCCCTCTTCCATAATTTCCTGTAAAACAGGTATGTATTGATGAATATCAACAATTCTTTTTCCACATTCCATTTGATTTCTTCCCAACTCAAACCTTCCCCGTCTGTTATTTCTTCTTTCCATACCCATACTTACCATAGCCATAACGACCATAGCCATATCGGCCATAACCATATTTTCCATAGCCATAACTTCCGATACCGGTTGTCTCACCGTTAATTGCACAGCCTATCAGTAAAGTTCCCGTCTGAGCTATCACTTCCGCACCAAGCAATATCTTATCCCTCCGTGCATAATCCTGCCGGATCACCATAACGCATCCTTCTACACTGTCAGCAATCAGGGAAGCATCGTTCATGATCGCACAGGGCGGCGTATCAATGAGGATAAAGTCCATTTTTTCTTTATAGCTCTGAACCAATTCTTTCAGTACGTCGTTGGTATATAATCGTTTCACCCTCTGAACCGGAGTACCGCCGGGAATGATATACAAACTTGTCTCTTCATATCTGCAGATCACTTCTTCCGCCTTTTTCTCTCCATCCAGAACGTCACAGAGACCACCTTTTCCTTTGTCCAGCTTAAAAAGATTCGCAACGGAAGGATTTCTGAGATCTCCATCCAGCAAAAGTACTTTATATCCCTTCTGAGCCAGTAACAAAGCAATATTACAGGCAGTTGTTGTCTTACCTTCTCCCGCCAAAGCACTGGTGACCATAAATGTCTTCATTTGCTTTTCTTTCATAATTCTGGTAAGACGCACCTGCAAAGTATCCATAGCTTCCAGATAAATATCCGGCATCACCGGATTATCTACAAGAATTCTGGGATTCTGCCGGGTACTTCTTCTCTTAAAATGTAGCTGCGGAATACCGCAAAGATATTTTATGTTTAAAAATTTTTTCAGATCATCCTGATTCTTCACTGTAGTTCTCGCAGCAGTCCGAACGACCATAATAAGCAGACACAGGAACAAGGCTCCGGCAATTCCCAAAGCGATACTTCTCTTATAGGAAGGCTGATTCATCGGTTGACTGGGAACTCCTGTCTCATCCAAAAGCTTCAGCTGTGTATCCCCGATTACATACCTTGCCACCTGAGGATAATTATTGATAACAGACTGCAAAATATCATATGCGGTCTGACCATCCGCCGCAACAACCTTGATCTGAAAAAGATTGGTATCTCCCAACATTTCCGCAGAAATCATTCCCGGTACGCTGCTCATTCCCAGATCATTTGCCACCACTCTGCTTAATGCACCGCTCGTTAGAATATAAGGAAATGTAGCATTCATCTGTTCCGTGGTAATCTTATTATAATAATTTCCTGCCACCACATTGCCATTGGCACCTGCAGTAACAACAAAAGATGCCGTCGCTTCATACTGCTCATGATAGCTGATTTTTTCTTTCAAAAATCCGGCACCGGCTCCTACAAGAACAAGGATCAGAAAAAGCCACCAGGTTTCCCGAAATCTTTTTATCATATCACCAATGACAGCTAAAAGATCTATCTTATTTTCTTCTATACTTTCTTCGTCGCGATATCGTTCTCCCATAAACTTACTTCCTATTCTTTCGACTCTTTTGGCTTCTTCGATTTCTTTTTCCCAGTATCATAATAACCATATCTGGAGTATGAATATCCATGCCCGTACTTTCCATAATAATGTCCATACTCTTTGGATTTCCCAAGAAAACCTGAGCGAACATTGTTATAAACACATCCCAGAACCTTTCCATTTGTACGGTTCAGCTGGTCAATCGTATCGTTGATATAGCATGCTTCCATCAGATCCTGCTGCACAACCAGAAGGCTGGCATCTGCAAGGTTGGCAATAACCTCACTTTCTGCCACAAGAGCCATAGGAGAGCTGTCCAGAATAATATAGTCCGCCTTCACCTTCAAAGCTGTCAGTATTTTACTCAGATACTCTGTTACGTCCTGTGTCATCATTCTTTTGTGTGGTTTCACGCTATAAATAACCCTAAGTTTATTCTCCATCCCTGCTTTCCTGATTTTCACTGCTTCCCGGTTTCTCAGGATCGATCCCAGATCAATCCCTTTCCACTCTTTTTCCGGAAGTTCAAAAATTTTGTACTGAGATGGTTTACGGAAATCACAGTCCACCAAAATAACAGCATGCCCTTCCTGCGCAAGAGACAGAGCAAGATTCGCAGCAATTGTAGACTTTCCCTCATTCTCCGACACGCTGGTAACCATGAGAACTTTTTTTTCATTCTTTTCCAGTTCCCGCTGAACTCTGGTCGCCAACATCCTGACCGCTTCCACATAACCAAAGCTCAATCCCGGATTGTCAATACACATGGAATAGTACTTTTTCTTTTTCAGGGAGAGCAGTGTTTTATGCTTTTTTTCATGGTAAACGGTACCCAAAAGTCTGGCATCTACCTTTTTATTCATTTCATCTTCATTTTTTATCGTATCTTTACAATATGATAAAAATGCAAAAAGTAGTATCATCACGGCACCTGCAGCCAGAGCCGATTTTTTCATCCCACTCCTTACGTTCAGCGGGTTGGATGCTGCAACGGGAATCACAGAATCCTGGATGACTCTCACGGAAATATTATCCATCAATTCACCGGTCAACTCCGTTACCCCGTCCATAACACCGTGAATGAGCAGATAAGCCATCCGTGGATTATCCGCTTTAATGCTAAGGGTCATCAGATTTGACGACTCTACCACACTGACATTGACTTCCGCATCAAAACTCTTCAGACCCAGTTTTTCACAGACCTGTTTTTTCAGGATATTACTGTTTGCAATCTGTGAAAATCTCTCCGTCATGCTCTGTGCAGAGTTCAGATTATCTGCAACCGCATTGGAACTAAAACCGCTTTTTCCCACAACAAATGTTGTAGTAGCCGTATACTGAGGTTTATAGGCTATTTTCAAAAAAGAACCTGTTATCGCCGCTGCTGCTATGACAACCAGCACGATTACCCACCACTGCCGGAGTACATCACGGATCATAGATTCTATGTCTATCGTTATTTCTTTATTTTCTGTTACATTTCTTCTGTTTTCCTGCATGTAATTTCTCCACTACTCTTCCACTACCACAACGAGACGTACCTTTCCCTGTGTCCCGTTCTCCTCCTGTATTGTATAACAGATTTCATATGTACCAGGTGTATAATAATCCACCTGACTGTCAACCCGAATACTTTCTTTTCCTATCTCAGGCGGATTATCCGATCCCCAGATATATTCCTGTCCCCGTAAAACAATTCCTGTCACATAGTCCAGAGGATTCAGGGTAGATCCTATTTTCGTATAAACCAGATATTCGTTTAACAAAATCCGTGGTGTCATATTCCCCATTGCAGAACTGTAATATTCTACCGTTACCGGAAGATCCACCACATCACCTGCACTGTTCGACACCTGCAGATGCATTCTGTATTCACCGGGTTGACTGGAAGAAACGGTCTCCTCGGAAGTAATCTGTACATTGGAAGTAATATCCCCATCCAGACAATCCATAACCGATATCTCATCCATCAAGGCCTCCGAGTTGTTGATCTGCACCTTAAGCGGTCCGGAAAGGGAAAATCTTGGTGATGTATAATCGCTGTAAATAACTTTTCTCACATTTTTTGTAACATTTCCATCTTTATCAAAAGCAGCTATCGATGCCTCTCTGCATCCCTTCTCAATAAAATTACTTAAGCTTTCTACAACCAGTAGATCTGTTACATCCCCATCCTTTTTATCTATGGCTGTAACATCGGAAAGGACGGCTTCCTGGCCGTCCTGCGTACTTACTGTAATCTCATTTTCTTCCATACTGATCTGTGGACCATTTTTATCTGTCTGATTCTCTGTATAAATACTTACTCCGCCATATACAAGAAGGGCTATCACACATCCTATTATACTGAATATTCTCAAAAATCTTATCATATTATCTCTCCAGAATTCCCCCGCTCACAAGCGTATCTAAAAATTCCTGAATATCTTCCCGGGCGGTTTCCTCATCGACCTCATATTCATCCAAAACTTTTGCCACCAGCTCTTCCTTTGTCACATCCTCCTGAAGAAGATTCCAAAGAAATGCACCAATTTCATTTACCGTAATCAAGCCATTAAAAGAAAGAACTGTTCTGCCTATAGGAATAATCACATAATCTCCCGCAATTTCTCGAAGAACAAACTCTTTATCCACTTTCATAACTGCTTTCCTTCCTTTGTATCATTAAAGGAGCGCTTTCTACTCCCCCTGCGCAACCTTTATACAGCTGTATAATACCATAAAAAAATTCATTCGCCAACATGAATATAGGGAAAAACATACCACTTTTGCCATTCTTCTATATTTTGACTTTCAAAAATCCTACTCCAATATTCCCCATTCTTTCCCTTTCAGTATGGCCTGCACTCTGCTGTTCACATCCAGTTTTTTGTAAATACTATAGATATGACTCTTTACTGTAGGCAGTTTGAGATTCATTTCTCTGCATATTTCCGTATTAGTAAGTCCACTTGCGATTCCCTGCAATACAATAGTTTCTGTCATAGTAAGTTTTTCTTCCTGATAATCTTCCTGATAATCAGGTGTTAATTTTGCCCTTTTCTTTGCACATCGCAGGATTACTTCCATATAATCTTCCACCGGCATCCGCAGCACATTTCCATAATTATACTTTTTCTTTCTGTGCCATCCTTCAGGCTTATTACTTCGAAGCCATTCCACATAAGCATCCAGTACTTCTTTTCCCTTTCTGCCATACTCTGCATAAAATCCCACATAACGACATTCACCCGTTACTAAAAAAGACTCGATCGCATTCCGAACAGCCAGATTGTGTCTCCCTTCTTCCCAGTAAATCAGTGCCTGCAGAAACAACAGCTCAGCCGCCCATCGTCTGCGCCTACAATACTGCAGATATGGCAGTATCTGCTGCATGATTTTCTTTGCTTTCTCATACTGATTTACCAGAACATATCCTTTGGCCTGCATAAGGAGCATCATATAGGTTCCTTCCTGCGCATCCTCCTCCGCACCCAATCCAGAGTATCTGAGCCAACAAATCAGCCTTTCCTGTTCCTGTGATTCTCTGGAATACAGATTACTGACTGCTTCTGCATTCCTGGCACATACTGGATTTTCATCCTTCCACAAAATATCTTCCAACTGGCGAACCTCTTCTTTTCTTTCGTCTGAAGGGTGCATCCTTTGCTGCTTACACAGTAGATACATCACAGCCAGCTGAAAAGAACTATTCTGTTCTCTCCCCGTATCTTTCAGATAAGCCAAAAGCTCCTGGTCTTCCTGCGGAATTGACTCCATTCTCTCTGTTTCCATATAAAAATCAGCCCTGGCCAACTGATAACTTTTCCATTCTTCTTTCCCCAGATATTCTTTCCATATCCGGGCTTTTCTGTTTTCTTCTTTACGGGAACACGCAAACATTCCGGTAAGGTCCCGCAGACCGCATAAGAAAGAAATGGAACCGCCAAGGATATGGTACAACCTGATCTTCTTACCTGTCCGGTTTGCCTCTGAACCTGCCTGTACAAGAAGCGACATCCATTCATCCAACGTAACCTTGGGATTCACAAAGGCAAGATTCAGATAGATTTCATCGTTTTTTTCCAGTTTTCGTATTTCCCGTTCCAGTCCGTCCTGATCCTGCTGAAAATAACAATACATCCCCCGTAAATAACAGATCTGCGGGGTATTTTCCTGCCATCCCATCACATCATCAAACGGTATATTCAGAAACGGCACCTGATCATAATATGCCATCATGCAGGAACGATATCCTGATTCATCTCCGGATAATCGAAGGCAATACAAAGCTTCCGTAACACATCCCTGCTTGTCATACCATTCGCCCAGTTCTTTCCAGAATTCTATCTCCTGTTTATGATCCGTATTCTTTTTTATCTCTTTACGAAAAAGATTTGCTATCTTCCACCTGTTCTTTCTGCTGTCATACAGCAACATTCCTTTTCTTCCCAAACGCTCAAGGATTTCCCGGGAACCGGATATGCCCCATACATTTTCACAAAGAGATCCATTCATCCATGGACATACCGCACCTTTTTGCATAATCTCCTGTTCATCCTCTGAAAGAACCGATAGTATTTCCCTTCGAATATAAGTTTCTATTTCATAGGACTGACGCAGCTTTGCAGCACTTTCTCCTATCCTGCCACTGACGGCTTTATCAACGGAAAGCCGGATCATTACTTCCACACATCCCGGCCAACCACCGGTTTCTTCATAGATTTCTTCCGGATTCAATGTACTTCCTGCACGTTCCACCATCTTTTGAATGTCTTTTTTTGTAAATCTCAACGTTTCCGGCGATATCAGCTCCAGTTTTCTTTTCCACAGAAGATCCAGCAATTCCTCAGCCGGTCTTTCACGTCCTACCAGAATACCATGACAGCCATCGGGTAAATGTCGGAGAAATTCTGCTATAAGTTCCATAACTTCTGATGAAATATTTTCCGAAAGATTTTCAAATACTACACAGATAGGTTTTTCTCGCATAAGGGATTCCAATTCTTTCAGTTTCTTTTCCCATACAGCAGCAGGATATCTGTCCCGATCTGCATCCATTACAAAAAACTGCATTTCCGGATGTTTTACCAAAAACATTTTCACTGCCGTTGTCTTTCCTGAAGCTGCAGCCCCTTCCATATAAACGGATGGATATACTGCCAGTTTCTTTTCCAATATTCCCGTTTTATCTATATAATACTGACTTTCCTGTAAATCTTTGCAGGACCGAATCATTTCCGAATTCAAAAAAAACATATATTCCACCTGCCTTATCGCAAAAAGAATCCTGTAAAATATTATTATAGACTTTTTTTCTACTTTTCGTCTACCACTTATCAAAATAAATTATGGAAAGAGCTGTAAAACTCCCTCTTCAAAAAAGCCATTCAATAAATTTTATAACAATTAGCTTTTTGTGAAAAGGTGTGGCACTTTTTGTGGCAAAATATTTTTATCTGTTTTCTATTGAATACGATCCATTTCACAACCACTTTTTTCATGATTTTAAGTCCGCGCACGAAAAAAAAAGCCTCAGAACTTATGAGCTCCGGGCTTTTAAAGAGGCGCAGACCGGATTTGAACCGGTTCATTACATGAAACATTACTTTTCAATCATTATAAAAATGTTTTCAAAACATGAAAAAATCCTTTAAATACGCACTTTTTAGAAGTTTCAAATTGAACATTAATTTTCAATCATGAACACTATTTTTCAATCCATGCAACACGAAATGCAACACGAAAACTCCGAAGATGATACCGCCCCGGATCTCCACCGGGGCATTTTTCCACACAGAAACAGGGCGTCCGGATTTCTCCTTTCGCCCTGCTTCCAGTCATTTCTTAGATAGTTTCTTATCTTGCTGCATTGTTATTATATAGGATTCTGGATGGGATTTCAAAAGAAATCGTTCCAAGTATCCGGTCCGATGATACCATCTGCCGGAAGTCCTACAGCTTCCTGGAACGCCATAGTGGATGCTTTCATTCCACTCCCAAATTCTGCGTCCATAGCTCCGGTATAAAATCCTTTTGCGGACAAAATGAATTCTGCAATGTACACCAGAGTACCGCTTGCACCCTTCTGGATCTGGGCTTTCTTCGCTGCAGCTTTGCAGGATGAACCAAAATTCTGGTTGGATGGCGTCAAAGAGAATCCGTACTTCCGGTTCACTACATCTTTCCATACCGCCAGTGCTGCCCATCTGGAATGTGGTCCGTAGGAATCATCAATGGCCAATAAGGATCCGGTGGCGGATTTTACAACATCCGGATAATTAGTGTTGAACCATTTCTGACCTTTTGCCACGTTTCCGGTTGCTGGTGTTTGATTTGGGCTTGTCTCAGTTCCGCCGGCAGAACTGGTTGAACCTGTTACTTTGGATCCGGTGTCCAAGTTAGTTGCTGTATGGTGTCCTTCATACAACA
>SFGF01000064.1 GCA_004556655.1 Lachnospiraceae bacterium
TAGAGAGGTAACTATATATGACAGACAAACAATTTGCTAGAAGATTGGCAAAGCTAAATACAGCATTGTGGAACTGTATCGGAGAAGCGGAAACTTTATGTGATGAAGCTAAAAATAAGAGCATTGATGATAATATGAAAAAATTATTTGCTCAATACAATGATGATGGAGCAGTAGATTGTGACATTCATAATGCTACATTATCTGATATTTCTTGTTTAATTAAAAGCATGATTAGTTAGATAAACTGAACTTTAACGGAGGTATTAAAATCATGCACAAAACAACATTACAGTTTATCACTGTTATTAAAAACCGTGAAGTAAAATACATAGGAAATAGCGTTATCCGACAGCCAGAAGTCAAGTTTGGCGGTGACTCCATAAAATGGTTTGACGACAGGCAGTTGGTAAAAAATAAAGGGGGAAAGATATGTTGAAAAAAGAATATAAAAGAAGAGAACCGACAAAGGAAGAACGAATATTTTTAAAGTCGAGAGGGCTTGTGCCGGATAATTGGTTAATATTGTACGAAAATAAAAGCGAATTAGAGGTTGTCAGCAGAAGAAAATCATACCATAAAGTCTTGAAAAAACCGAGAAAGAGAGGAGGTATGAAAAGTGCACCGAGTAAATATTGACAATGTAAAAAATTGTACAGAAAAGGTAGAAGTGGCAGCAGTTGTAGCAAAGCAGATAAAAATCTAAAGGAGCAGAGCATGTATGATAAAACAGCAGACCAGCTTACAAAGTGCCCTTATTATTTAAGATCTCAGAAATTATCAATAACATGTGAAGGGATAGTGAATGGGGCAAAAAATGCTATTAAATTTAAAACTGAAGAGGAAAAGAAAGAGTTTCAGAAAAATAATTGTTTCAAATATCATAATAATTGCAACTTGAAGAAAGTTTTGGAAAAGAAATATGAGGAGGACTGACAGCAATATGTCAGTCCTTTTTCTTTTGAGGGGGGCAAAAAAATATACAAATCTCTAAAATGTATGCAAAGGGCGGTGATGGAGTGGCTGAGAAACATATTGAGGCTGAAAAAGACTATATAAACGGCATGAAATACAAGGACATAGCGGATAAATATGGCGTTTCGGAAGCTACTGTGAAGTCCTGGAAAACAAGATATGGCTGGATTCGGGAAAAGAAAAAAGTAGCGCATACAAAAAATAAAAAAAGTATGCATACAAAAAAAGTAAAAAAAGATATCCCAAAAGGTGGAACAAATACCGTCACAAAAGGAGAACTAAGAGTAGTCTGTGAAAACGAAGAATTGAACGAGAAACAGAAACAATTCTGCGTGTTTTTTGTAAAAAAGCATAATGCCACAAAAGCATATATGCAGGCATATGGTGTTGACTACATGACAGCGGCAGCAGCATCAAGCAGATTGTTAAAAAATGTTAAGATACGAGCCTTTATCGAAATGCTGAAAAATGAAAAGCTGAACCAGATGTATTTTTCGGCGGATGATCTGGTGCAGAGATACATGGATATTGCATTTGCGGACATAGGAGATGTGGCAACATTTACAGAGCGAGGAATCGAACTTCGAGCAAATTTTGATCCTACGACGGTAAAAAGTATAAAAGATACAAAATATGGATACTCAATACAGATGCTTGATCCATTCAAAGCGATGGAATGGCTTGATAAATACTTTGAAGTCAATCCGGAGAACGTGCGTAAGCGTGAATACGACATGTTGAAGATGCAGAGGTTGCAGCAGGAAATGGACGAAAACAGGAGAAAAACGGAACAGAGTGAGACGGAGGAAGCCAATACTGGCGTTATTTTTGTGGCACCGGTAATAGAAGAGGAGAAAGAGGATGAATGTGATATGGAAACCACAGAAAAAACAGATTGAATTTATGCAGAGACCGGAATATGAGGCACTTTATGGCGGTGCGGCCGGTGGTGGAAAGACAGATGCATTGTTAGCAGAAGCTTTGAGACAGGTGCATGTGCCAAATTACAGGGCAATCCTATTTCGTGACACTACAAAGCAGTTGGAAGGAATGATTTCACGGTCAATAGAATTGTATCCGAGAGCATTTCCAAAAGCGAAGTATAACGCAAATGAAATGAGATGGAAATTTCCAAGTGGAGCGACTATTTTCTTTGGATACATGCAGTATGAGCAGGACAAGTTGAATTATCAGGGAAAAGCGTATGACTTCATCGGGTTTGATGAAGTAACACATTTCAGCTATGGACAGTATACATACATGATATCCCGTAACAGACCGATGGGACCGGGAACAAGAGTGTATATCAGAGCCACTGCAAACCCGGATGGAAAAGGAATGCAGTGGGTAAAAGACAGGTTTATCACGCCGGCACCACCAAAAACTCCGATAGAATCAGATTATGAGATTGAGACACAGGAAGGGAAAAAGATAACAATCAAGCGTAAGAGGATATTCATACCATCATCGGTGTTTGACAATCAGGAGCTGTTGAATAATGATCCTGCATATCTTGCAAACCTTGCATCACTGCCGGAAGCACAGAGGAATGCATATCTGTATGGAAACTGGGACAGCTTCAAAGGACAGGTATTCCGTGAATGGAAAGATGATCCGGCACATTATGAGGACAGGAAGTGGACACACGTAATTAAACCATTCCGAATACCGGAGCACTGGAAAGTATATAGGGGATATGATTTTGGCTATTCGAAACCATTTTCTGTCGGATGGTATGCAGTAGATGAGCACGGAAAGATTTACAGGATAAAGGAATATTACGGATGCACGGGAGAACCGAATACGGGATTAATGCTTGATCCGGTGGAACAGGCACGTGGGATACGTGAAGCGGAAGAAAACGATCCATTTTTAAGCAAAAAGAGAAAAGAGATCATTGGTATTGCAGATCCGGCGATTTTTGATGAATCAAGAGGAGAATCAATAGCAGCAATGCAGGCAAGACACCCACTCTATGTTTACTGGTCGCCGGGAGACCACACGCGGATACCAGGAAAAATGCAATATCATTACAGGTTTGCGTTTGATGAAGAGGGCGACTGTATGTTCCAGGTATTTAATACCTGTACAAATTTCATCAGGACAATTCCAAACTTGATATATAGCGATTCACACCCGGAAGATATAGACACTGATCTGGAAGATCATATTTATGATGAGTGCAGATATGTGTTGATGGAAAATCCAATCACTCCAAGAGCAAATACAGCACAGAAGATAGATATAAATGATCCGTTGAACCAGAGAACAGAACCAACAAAACCATATAGATTTTATAGTATTTAGGAGGCAGAAATGGCAAACAGTAAGAGAACAAAAACAAAAGTTGCACCGGTGCAACAGCAGGGAATCACACCACAGAACATGGAAATGATACAGCAGATGCAGGATATGCAGGCAGCAGAGAACCAGCAGAAGATTCTTACACAGGAAGCGGATACTAAACAGCATGATCCGGACAGTGAACAGACACCAGATCCGCAGATGATCGTGATCACGGACAAAGATGTGAAAAGAGCGATGGGAATCTTGCAGAAATACAAGGAGTGTAAAGCAAATCTGGAAAAGAGGATCATTGAAAATGAGGAATGGTTCAAAATGCAGCACTGGCCAATGATACAGAAAGAACAGAAAAAGGATGATATAAGACCTGCATCTGCATGGCTGTTCAATTCTATCATTAATAAGCATGCGGATATCATGGACAACTTTCCGGAAGCACTCATATTGCCAAGAGAGCGGAGCGATGAAGAAACTGCAAAAACATTGTCATCTGTAATACCAGTCATATTGCAGCAGAATGATTACGAACAGGTGTATAGCGATATTGGCTGGTATAAGCTCAAAACGGGAAGTTCCGCACAGAGCATCTGTTGGGACAATACAAAATTGAATGGACTTGGTGATATCAGTATCAAAAAATGTGACATTATCAATCTGTTCTGGCAGTCCGGGATCACAGACATACAGGATTCTGCGAATGTCTTTTATGTGACATTAGTAGACAATGACGAGCTGAAGAAAAACTATCCAAACCTTAAGAGCCTTGGAAATTACCCGGAATTGGATGTGAATAAATATATCTATGATGATCAGGTGGATACGACAGAAAAGTCAGCAGTTGTTGACTGGTATTATAAACAACATGTGAGCGGATATGACAAGGACGGCATACCGCAGACAAAAACAATCCTGCAATACTGCAAGTTCTGCAATGGACAGGTGTTGTTTGCATCCGAAAATGATCCACAGATGAGAGAAGAGGGATTTTATAAGCATGGCATGTATCCGTTTGTGATCGATACTATGTATCCGGAAGAGGGAATGCTATGCGGATTCTCTGACATTGATGTCATGAAGGACTGTCAGGCATACATCGATAAAATGCAACAGGCTATTCTTGATAACGCACTATCGAACTCGAGAAACAGGGCAATACTTAATGATCAGGCAGGGATTAATGAGAAAGAATTTAGTGATCCGTCATGTACGCTTGTACACGCAAACGGAAATCTCGGAGAAAATGCATACCGTCCGTTAGAGGGCAAACCACTGAATGGTATCTATGTGACAGTGCTGAATAATAAAATACAGGAATTAAAAGACACATCTGGAAATACTGCATCATCACAGGGACAGGCATCATCTGTGACCAGTGCATCTGGTATTGCGTCATTGCAGGAAGCAGCTGGAAAACTTGCAAGGGATTCCAATAAGAGCGCATATCGCGCATTTGCACGTGTGGTACAGATGGTGATCGAGCTTATTCGACAGTTCTATACAGAGGAAAGATGTTTCAGAATCACAGGGGATGACGGAGAACAGGATTTTGTGAGTTTTGATAATTCCGGTCTTTTACCAAGAAAACAGGGACAGGCGTTTGAAATAGATCTCGGAAACAGATTACCAATTTTTGATACAGAAATCAGACCAGCAAAAAAGAGTGCTTACAGTAAGGAATCGCAAAACCAGATGGCGTTGAATTTCTATGCAGCAGGATTTTTCGCACCTGCAAATGCAGATGCAGCTATCGCATGTCTGAATATGATGGAATTTGATGGAAAAGAGAAAACACTTGCACAGATCAAACAGAATCAGACACTGTTTGCACAGGTAATGCAGTTGCAGCAGATGGTGCAGCAGTTGACCGCAGTGGTGGATGCACAGAACGGAACAAATCTTTCAGGACAGACACCAGATGTAGCGAGTACAGCGGCAATGAGTGGAACTGATACAAAAGGTGGAACAACAACACAGAGCAGGGGATCATTGACAACACAGGCAGCTAGTGCTGCACGTAATGCAACCTCACCAAGATAGGAGCAGAAAATGACAAACATCACGGTAGAAAAAAAGGGAGACAGACACATTTTACATATTGAGGGACATGCAGGATATGGCACACATGGTAATGATATCGTGTGTGCCGCAGTATCCATACTAGGATATACGTGGTTGAATGAACTGCTTATCATGGAGGAACGAAAGCAGGTAAAGAATGTCTCTTATGAAGAGGATAACGGAAAACTTTTAATAGAATTTTCAGGAGGAGACAATGCCGTAAACACTGCATATGAAACGATTTTAACAGGATTTGAAGCTTTGCAGCAAAATTATTCTGAAAATATTACCCTAAAAAGGGGGGCACAGGTTTTTTAGGATAAATTATAGTGGACACAACGAGGAATGATCCTCTGACACGTCGGAAAGGAACGATAGAAAAAATGAGAAAATTATTATTAAACCTTCAGACATTTGATGATGGAGCAAGCGCTGGCACATCAGCAGGAGAAGGTACCGCAGCAGAAAGCACACAGGGAGTCGCTGCCCCAACAGTAAAAGGTCGTAAAGGTAATAATCTGCAGAATGTAGTATACGGAAAGCAGGACGTGAGTGACGACTACTCAGAACAAACGAAACTGCCAGGCACAGAAAAGACAGTCACAACAAAAGAAACCGAAGAAAGATCTGCACAGTTTGAGAACATGATCAAAGGCGATTATAAAGATGAATTTAATAGTCGTGTACAGAAGATCGTGCAGGGACGTATCGGAGATACCAAGGCATTACAGGATCAGAATGCAAAAATGCAGCCGATCATTGATATGATGTCCAGAAAGTATGGCGTAGATGCAAGAGACATTGATGCACTTACAAAGGCTATCCAGGAGGATGACTCTATTTTCCAGGATGAAGCTGCAAAAAAAGGAATGTCAGTGGAACAGTACAAAGAGTACCGAAAGATGGAGTCAGAAAATGAACATCTGAGACTGGCATTGCAACAGCAGGAAGCCAGACAGCAGGGCGAAAAGACATATCAGGAATGGATGCAGCAGGCAGAAGATCTGAAAGAAAAATACGGCATATCTGACTTTTCTTTTGAGGAGGAAACACAGAATCCGGATTTCTGTAAGATGCTTCAGAATGGTGTTTCAGTGGAAGCGGCATACAAAGCAGTGCATTTTGATGAAATGTTGGGCGGTGCTATGGCGGCTACCGCAAAAAACGTGAGCAGCCAGGTTGCCAAGAACATTCAGGCAAGGGCGGCACGTCCGGTAGAAGGAGCTGTCAATTCTCAGCCAGGCGCAATTGTAAAGGCAAATGTATCTCAGCTTTCCAAAGAGGATCGAGCTGAGATCGCAAGGAGAGTTGCAGATGGAGAAATTATACATTGGTAAACTCCACTGCAATATATGGAGGTAAACTATGAAAGCAAAAGAAGCAAGATTTTTTATGTTAAAGTTACAGTTATTTGCTGAACCAAACACACAGACAACAACATCTGATGGAATGTCAGTGGAGATGAAAACTTATTACAGTGATTTTCTGATTGATATCGCTGGACCGGAACTTGTACATGACCAGTTCGCAGATAAATATGACATTCCGAAAAATGGTGGTAAAACGATCGAGTTTCGTAAATATGACAATCTGAAACCGGCTCTCACACCACTGACAGAGGGCGTAACACCAGACGGAAGTAAATTAAATGTTACCAAGATTACGTCCACTGTTGAACAGCGTGGAGATTACATTACATTATCCGACATGCTGATACTTACAGCTATTGATAATAATGTGATCCAGGCAACTAAAAAATTAGGAGCACAGGCAGGACTTACACTTGACTGCATGACGCGTGACGTGCTCTGTGGCGGAACATCTGTTTTCTATGCAAATGGGAAAACATCAAGATCACAGCTTACAAAGGCAGATAAACTTGACCGTAATATTTTCTTTAAGGTTGCAGCGTACTTAAAAAAGATGAATGCACCTAAGATTGATGGAAGCTATGTAGCAATCATTCATCCTTCCTGCTCAGCTGACGTTATGATGTCAGATGGATGGATTGATATTACAAAGTATAAAAATCCAGAACAGATTTATGAGGGAGAGATCGGTAAGATTGCCGGAATCCGTTTTGTGGAATCTTCAAATGCAAAAGTCTGGAAAGGAACAGAAGATAACTGCCCGGAGGGGCTTGCAGTATATTCCACGATTGTAGTAGGAAATGGCGCATATGGTACTACGAAAGTAACAGGAGGCGGATTACAGACAATCATCAAACAGTTGGGTGCAGGAGATGATCCGTTAAATCAGAGGGCTACAGTTGGATGGAAAGCGGTGAAAGCAACAGAACGTCTTGTAGAGCAGTATATGGTACGTATTGAATCATGTTCAGATGAATCCGAGAATGAGGAGGCAAATTAATGAGCAAAGCAGAAGAAAATACACAGAAGGTAAGTGTGGAGGAGCTGGAAACAGCTCTTGCCAATGCCGAAGCAGAAAAAGATAAAGCAGTAGAAGCAGCTTTAAAACAGGCAGAGGCAGAAAAAGAAGCAGCGGTTCAGGAAGCATTGGAAGATTATAAGAAACAGCTTGCAAAAGCAGAGAAAACTTCCACAAAAACAGAAACAAAGAAAGTCAAAATGATCACAATCAAGATTGATAAAAACAAAAGTGAGAGGGACGATGTTTTTGTGTGCGTAAATGGAAAGAACTTTCAAATCAAGAGGGGCGAATATGTTGAAGTACCGGAATATGTCTGCGAAGTTCTTGATAACATGAAAAAAATGGATGAGCTTGCGATTGAGAGAAGAGAAGAAGCAGCTAAAAATTTTGCCTAGAACGGAAAGGGGATACGGAGTAGTTCCGTGTCCTCTTTTTTTAAGGAGAGAAGCTATGACGGTAAATGAACTTATAACAATGGTTGGGGAATTGAAACCAAATCAATTCGAAGACAATGTGCTGATCGGATGGCTCAATACGGTGGAAGGAAAGCTTATGAACGAGGTTTTCTGCATGCGTGAAGAGGACGAGCGTATAACAGCACTTGATTACAGTAAATATGATGAGAAAACAAGCATGGATACAGAGTTATTAGCACCGGATCCATACACAGATTTATATAAATATTATTTATTCAGCATGATTGATTTTACAAATGAAGAGATGGACAGATATACAAATTCCATGCTGATGTTCAACAACAGCTGGCAGGAATTTGTTAATTACTGGTACAGAACGCACGGTACGGTGCTAACGGAGCGTTTTAAGGTTTAGGAGGGATGCTATGCAGTTGCCGCAGTTAAATGTAAAAAATTCCAGCATCAATATTCTGAACACATTTATGGGATATAACCATAACAGCAGGATTGCGGATGGGGAATTTTATGATATGAAAAATCTCACCACAGACTACTTCCCTATGATGGCGGTAAGACCAAAGAGAGCAATCATAGAGCAGCTGGTCAATCCGATGGGAATGTTCGGATGCGATAAGGTAGTATTTGTGGATGATAATAAACTTTATTATGACCAGGGATATGTGTGTGATCTGAAAAAGGAATGTGCAGGTAAAGAGCGCAGATTTGCAATGATAGGAGCGTATTTATGCGTGTTTCCTGACAAACTGATCTATAACACATATGACCAGACAGTGGATTATATGGAGAATGAAGTCACTACAACGACAGCACCGACGTTTTCTTTGTGTAAACTGGATGGGACAGTATTTGATGAAACGAATACTTATACCGGGAATACAGCACCTGATACAGAAAAGTACAAGTATTGGATTGATACATCGCAGGACACGGTTGTGATCAAGATGTGGAGCAGCAATACCAGCGAGTGGACATCAGTAGCCACTACATACGTGAAAGTATCGTCACCGGGAATCGGAAAAGGGTTCAAACAGTATGATGCAGTCACTTTCAGTGGTGTGGATAAAACAGAAGCAATTTATAATGATTACAATTTTAACCAGTCCAACATATTGTATAGCTGTGATGATGATAATGTTGTGATCGTTGGATTTATCAATAAAGTGTTTACTAACAGTGGAAATATCACATTAAAACGAGAAGTCCCGGACATGGACTTTGTAGCAGAGATGGATAACCGTGTATGGGGATGTTCGTCTGATAAGCATGAGATATATGCATGCAAGCAGGGAGATCCCAAAAACTGGAATTGTTTTATGGGTAATTCAGCGGATTCATACGCAGCGACTATCGGTACAGATGGAGATTTTACTGGGTGTATCAATTATATGGGGACTATATATTTCTTCAAAGATGCAGGTGTGCATTATTTATTCGGATCAAAACCATCTGATTTCCAGATTAACTGGAAAACCTTAAGGGGAGTGCAGAAAGGCTCGGAAAAGAGCCTGGTAGTGCTGAATGAGTACCTTTATTACAAAAGTCGGGATGGAATCTGTGTTTTTGATGGAAGCTCGCCGGAAAGTATCTCTGATGCGTTCGGAAAAGAGATTTATTATGATGCCACCGGAGGAGCTTTCCGGGATAAATATTATGTGTGCATGCGGAATAAGGACTATGAATACAGTATGTTTGTGTATGACAGTAAGAAAAGCGTCTGGATGAAGGAAGATAATACAAATGCAAAGGGATTTGCCAGAACAGACGGTGCATTGTATCTGATCAATGAAAACAACGTTCTGCAGGTGATCAACTATGAAAAAATCTATACAAAATTGTTCCCGATGATAACCGGAGTACAAAAATACTGGTATCCGGGGGAAGACATCTATCCGGGGAACATCATGGAAGGAGAACTGGAGGATACCATCGAATGGAGCGCGGAAACCGGGCTGATTGGTCTGGAATCTCCATTTGCCAAGTATATCAAGAATTTCAAGATCAGACTGTATATTGATACACATGCATTTTTAAAGGTGGAAGTATCGTATGACAGTTCGGGCGCATGGGAAGAGTTGATGAAGTATTACAGCACAAGACCTAGAAGCCTGGAACTGCCGCTTAAGGTACGGAGATGTGACCATATGCAGTTACGGTTGTCCGGGAAAGGTGATGTAAGAATATACAGTATCGCAAAAGAGTATGAGGAAGGGAGCGGTAAACAGTGAGTACGAGATTTGGTTATCCAAATATTAAGGTGGGAAAGTTATCAAATGAGCAGAATATACAGAATACAAAGGCATTTTTATATGCGTTCAGCGAAAGCACAAGCCAGTATATAGAGAATCTGGAAAACAAAGTAAACACATTGGAAGGCATTATTGAAAATATGGCCAAGAGCAAGGAGGTATAGCATGCCTATAAACGATATCAGTAGTATTTTTTCACAGAACACAACAGCAGCAAAAAAGAAATTAGAGGATATTGAAGCAAATAAACCGGGACAGTATCACAGTAGTTGGAATGGAACAATCAACAGCCTGATGGATAAGATTGTGAACCAGAAGGACTTCTCCTATGATTTTAACGCAGATCCACTGTACCAGCAGTATAAGGATCAGTATACACAGCTTGGAAAACAGGCGGCACTTGATACGCAGGCAAATGCGGCGGCATTGACCGGGGGATTCGGAAACAGCTATGCAGCCACAGCAGCAACACAGGCAAACCAGCAGTATCTCACACAGTTAAATAATGTGATTCCACAGCTCTACAGCCTTGCAATGGACAAATATCAGATGGATACAGACAAGCTTTATAATCAGTTTTCTGCGGTTGGAAATCAGGAAGACAGAGAATATGGACAGTATCGGGATACCGTTACAGACTGGAAGGATGATAGGAACTATTACTACAACAAATACAATGATTCCATTGGAAATGACCAGTTTATCGCAAATTATAACCAGAGTGAGGATCAGTTTAACCAGAATATGGCATACAACCGGGAGAGAGATGCCATTGCAGATTCTCAGTGGCAGCAGCAGTTTGATTATAACAAGAGCAGGGATAACGTATCGGATTCTCAGTGGCAGCAGTCGTTTAATTACCAGCAACAGCGCGATAACGTTTCAGATTCCCAGTGGGAAAAGCAGTATGCGTTGTCGCTTGCGAAGTCCAAGAGTTCCGGAAGCAGTTCGTCTGGATCATCCGGAAGCAAATCAAGTGGTTCAAGAAAAAGTGGAAAAGGTTTAGAAAAAGAAATAAAGAAGGTGCAACAGGTAGATCAGTTTAATTACCTTTCAGGTAAATTTGGCAATATTGCAGATAAATCATATGCAAATATGCTTGCTAGTAATGTGAATAAAGGAATTATTACGCAGGCAGAAGCAAATGCAATTTTAAAGAAAAAACAGCAGGAAATTTATACAGCCGCAAATAAGAAAAAATAAGGAGAAAGATTATGAGAAGAAAGCAGATTACAGGTGCAGACTTATTATCTGAATTGCATAGTTATAATGGAAATGACAAGCGATATAGTGAAAGCAAAGTAACAGAAGCGGCTAAGGCGGTGGATAATGGAAACTATCAAGAAAGTGAAACAGTAGCAGAATATGCAATGAAAAAATTGAAAGCCCATTATGGTGTAGAAGATCAGGATAATAATGAGGATATCGCTCAGCTTGCACAATCTGGCTTGCAAAAATTAGAGCAGTACTATGGCACAAGGAATCAGATGTCGTCTGTCAACACTATTCAGAGCGGAATACAGGAAGGTAATAACAAGTATTTCACAGATGCAGGAAAGCTCCCAACCAGCAGCAGAATCATCCAGACTATGGATGACAGAGCAATTGAGGAGGCATTGCGTATTGCGAAAGGTGATCAACAGAGCCTGGACACAGAGTATCTTACAAAAAGCATGGACTCAAATCGGTATGATGAATATACCGGAAAAAGAAGCTCATTACAGGAAAAAGTAGATGCGTATTCAATAGAAAAAGATAAAAGAGACAAGGAAAAAGAGGCTGTCAAACAGCAGGAAAAGGTAAATGCGTATATAAAAAAGCGTGAGGATGCTTTAAATTCATTGACAGATGAACAGAGACAGACATTGGAAGAATATGCAGAAGCAAAGAAAAATGTAGAGTCCAATATGGCATTTTCTGGCATGAACCAGAATTATGATACGAACATAGCAAAGAATAATGCAGAGTATATTTCTAGAATGGATCAGTCAAGGAAATTACTGGAGAAATCAGGTATAAAGAATGTAGATGTTCTTACACAGTATGTAAATGAGATTAACGATGAGAAGAAAACAATAGAAATGAATGAGGGAATACAGAAGGCTGTTAATGAGAATCCAATAGTAAATGGTATAGGAATGTCAGCAATAGATATTGCAATGTCACCGGCAGCAGGACTGACAGCGGCAGTAGAGACATTAAAAAGACCATATTATGCAGATCCAAGTGCACCTGTTAATACAAACTCGGATGCATATGCACTGACTAATTTTTCAAATGCGACAGAAAGTGCGGTCAGCGATAAGATTGATAATAAGTATGGACAGTTTGCATATGGAGTAGGTATGAGTACGGCAAAATCAGCATATTCTGTAGCACTGGGAAGTGAGATTGTTGGTGGTCTTGGATTGACAGGAAAAGCAGCGAAAACGGTTGGAAATATCGTAACTTTGCCGGAGTTTGGCGCATCTGCATATGCAACGACATTGCAGCAGGATCAGGCGAACGGAATCAGTACAGAAAATTCCATCAAGCACGCCACAGCCGCAGGTATTAATGAGATGCTGTTTGAGGTGGTATCTTTAGATCATGCATGGGATATTCTGCATAGAAGCGGAAAAACAGCGGCAAAAGAAGCAATCGTGAGCACACTGGCACAGGCAGGAATCGAAGGAACAGAGGAAGGATTTACAGATATTGCAAATGCAATTGCGGATAACATCATCAATGGTGACCAGTCAGAGTACAACCGGAATGTACAGAATTATGTTTCCATGGGATATACAGAACAGGAAGCAAAAGACATGGCAAGTAAAGATTTTATGGGCGAGATCGCACAGGATGTACTTGCAGGTGCTATTTCCGGTGGTATCATGGGTGGAATCACAAATACGGCAAATGCTGTCAATTACCATAAGCTGGGGGCACATATCGAAACTACAACAGAATTAAAAAACAATGTATTGGATGTAGCAGAGCAGATGGATGAAAGAACAACTGCAAAACAGATCGTAGAGGAAAAGGGAAGAGAAAATCTTAATGCGGAAGATCTTGGAGCAATTGCACAGTCTATGGCAGAGGAATCTGGAAAGGATATTCAAGACGTATTGACAGAACGTTTTGCCGAGCTTGGCGAAACGAAACAGCAGGCAAGAAAAGATGCAAAGGAGATCATAAAAGCAGTCACGACACCGAGTGAGGAGGTGACGAATGAAGAAAATGATACCAGGACACAAAAATTTGAAGCAAATCCGAACCTACCGACCGTATATGCAGAAACATTAGAAGGAAAGCATACTGCCGTAAATGACGCAATTAACAACGTTCAGAGCAGTTACCATTATGCGCAGATGGAGAAAAGGGGAAGAGAGAGTCATACAGGTGTCACAAGAGCAGTGGTGAAGAGTACGGGGGAAAAACAGATTGTGATCGATGTGCAGAACGTTTCTGGCAATCATGCAACCGTCCGCATGTCAAACGGCACACTGAAAGATTTGTCGGAGATTGAGATTCCAGACAGAAACCTGCAGCAGCTTTATAACTTTTCAACCACCATGGATACGGCAACAGTAGCCAATACACTAATCAATAACTGGGATAATGAGGAAGTCGCACCTTATGTGCGTGCAAGTGCCGTATTTTATAATGCCGGAAAACTTGGAACAAGCTCATTTGAATCACTTATGAACAACCCAAAGAATGCACAGCTTGTCATGAGTGTAAATAATCCGGCAACATTGAAAGCAATGTACACGCTCGGACAGAATAACAGCCAGAGAGCGGAAGTTGCACCGGTGCAACAGCAGAAAAATGTCAACGGATCAGAACAGACGGAGAAAACAGAGAGAGCCGGAAAGGTAGTTGACCTTAGAACAGATAAAGCGGATGGAAGAATGGCTGAGGTTGCGGAACGTGTTGCAAAGAAAACCGGACTGGAAATCACTTTGAATGATTCGCTGGAACATGGAGAAAACGGACATTTCAGTCAGGCATTATCGAGAATCGCCTTAAGCAGTACATCACACAATGAATACGAGACGCTGATTCACGAACTGAATGAATGGGCGAATACATATAACCCGGAAGGTATGCGTAAGGTTATGGATACCGTATTGGATTATGCACAGACAAAAGAGGGCGCAACGTATCTGTCTGACAGAATCCAGAAATATTATGACACTTATAAGCGTGTAGAATCAGATAAAACATATGAGGGTTCGGCAGATGAATTTGTATTTGACTATCTGGCCGGAGTGTTCAGTACAGAGGAAGGAGTGAAAGACTTCTCGCGTTATATGACGGAAGAAAATATTTCACAGAAAGAACAGAAGAGCATTTTAGAGACGGTAGCAGACTTTTTCAAAGAACTGTACGATAAAATCGTATCTTTCCTTGACGATCATGTATTATCTGAGACAGCGAAAAAAGGACTGGAAGCGGATGCAGAAAAAGCGCAGGAAATCCGTGATATGGTACTGGGAGTATGGAGTGAGGCAGAGGAAAATTTTGGCAATAATGCAGAGGCAGAAAATGATATGAAGTTTTCTATCAATGTCGATCTGGATGAGGAGCTAAAAAAATATAATATTGAAAATAAACTCAATGATTATATTGCGGTCCAGAAAGCAGTTGTAAATCATCTTAAAGAAACAGGATTTTTTGACAAGAATAGTACAGTGGTGAATGAAGAAACCGGAATGCAGATCAGAATTAATCCTCGTGGCATTAAAGAGACTCTTGCAAATGGAAAAAGGTTTCAGTCTTTGCCGAGAGAATTGAAAAAACTCAAAATAGCTACAATAGAACAACTGCCAGAAATTATAAAAAGGGGGGAACTTATTGAGGATAATATTGAAAATACACATGGGGAAAATTCATTGTATGCATATTTTGAAACACCAGTAGAAATAAATGGCGGTAACTATAAGGTTAGGGTAAATATAAGAAAGACAATAGAAACAAATAAATTCTGGATTCATAATGTAATATTAGAAAAGGATTCTGAATTACTCAACCCAACCCGAAAGCAAGGTATCCACGAGATTCAGAATCCTTCTGAAAACATTATATCACAAACTGAGAAAAAAGAAACAAAAAAATATTCAATTGATATTGATGATTCTTTATTTGATGCATTATATAGTGAACCATCCGAGCATGAGACAGAGATGTCATCCATTATTCAGGAGGGTTTTGAATCTCTGAAGAATGTTGAAGTGAACGAGCGCATGATGCATAAGATCGCGTATGCAATTAAAAAAGAGAATAAGAGCACCTATGATATTGATAAACTTACTTCAAATCTGACAAAAGTATTTGCTTACCTGAAAGAACATCAGAATGCAGATTATAACGATATGATCCGCATTGTGCAGGAAGTAGCAAAGCCGGTCATTGAGGAGAGCACAGATGTAGATCCATACGAGCAGCAGGCTTATAAGGATGTCAGGGATTATGTGAAGGGACTTGATATCAGACTGAGTAACGAGCAGAAAGCAGAGGTCGCATATTATTATGGTTCCTATGAGAAATTCCGGAAGATGAACTTTGGTAATATAAACTTTACTGACAAAGGAACATATCTGGATAACCTGTGGACAGAGATTGCAGATAATTCTTATCAGATGCTGGATTATGATATATCGTCCGCCGATCAGCCGATGGCACTGGTGGATATGCTGAACCAGTTAAAACCGACAAAAAAGAATATATTCGGCATGGATAAAGAACAGGCGGCATACGACCTTGCATTGGACATTTACCGTAGATTCTTTGTGGAACAGGCGCAGGATGCGGCAAATAAAAAGGTGTATGAGAAAACAGACAGACTGATCGTGAGACAGCAGGAATACAGGAAACGAGTAAAAGCGGAATATGATGAAAGCCTGGCAAAACTGCGCACAGTAGAAGCAGAAAAGAGAAAACAGCAGGCGGCACGTTATGAGGAAAAAATAGCAGATCTTAAGAATGCGCAACAGGCGGCTCTTGCGAATGCGGATAAGAAAGCGGCAAAGAAATATCAGGATGATATTGTATCCTGGAATCGTTGGCTTACGAGAGCGAATCAGAGAGCAGACAGAACAGAGCAGAGAATGCTTGAACTGAAAGTTGCTAATAGGAATAATACACTTGCGAAACGGAGAAATCAGGAAATGAGCAGTATGCGCGAGCGTATTAAGAAAAATGCAAATGGAATCATAAGCTATTTTAATACGAATACGGACAAGAAGCATGTTCCGGAAGCATTAAAAGAATCTGTAGCTAAGTTTATTACGAGCATTGATTTTGTAAGCGAGAGAGCTAATCCAGACAGTACCGCCACTATGGCCTGGAGGGAATCCCTGAATCAGATGTACCGGAAACTTTCTGACAGAAATGCAGCAGTTGAAGGTAATTATGAGGATATCTTTAATGCACTGATGGATCAGGCAGATGGAAACAAGAGTACTTTATTATCTGATATGAGCGATTTTATCAATGCAAATGAAAATGTCCGTATCACAGATATGAATGCCAATCAGTTGAAACAGCTTGATGAACTTATTACAAGACTAAAAAGAACAATCACAACGGTGAACCAGTTGTATGTGAATAAGAGAACCAATGATGCAAGAAAGCTTGGTGCAGATACGATTGCAGAGTTAGAACAGAAAAAGAATAAAAAACTGCATGCAAACAGAACGGTACAGGCTGTGGAAAACCTTCTGGACGTGAATATGATGGATGCAAGATCATATTTTTACAGGCTGGGAGATACAGCAGGATCTATTTACGATGGACTGCGCACGGCATTTAATGATCGTGTGTGGATTCTGAAGGAAGCACAGACATATATGGAAAATGCTCTGGATGGTATTAATACAAAAGACTGGACTGGCGATAACGCAAAAGTACATACGTTTATGATCCGTGGAAAAGAATTACAGATGACCACAGCACAGATCATGTCACTGTATGAACTGCGGAAACGTAACCAGGCATTATTACACATGAAAGTCGGTGGAATAAGACCGAAAGACATTACGACAGCAAAGAAAAATGTTGATATTTCCAAGAGTAAGCTCGGAAAAGAGGTAATTAGCCGGGTAAAACCGATTCAGCTTACAGAATATGACATTGATCACGTTATCTGCAGTGTACTTACTCCGGAACAGATCAAGATTGCAGATGCGATGCAGCAGTTCATGGCCAATAATTGTGCTGATTGGGGAAATAAGACAACCATGATGATGAATGGATATAAGAGGTTTGGCGTAAAAAGTTATTTCCCGATAAAGGTCGATGGAAACTCTGTAGATACAAAGGATCAGACAGCATACTGGGCGACACAGAATAACAGCTTCACAAAGCAGACGAGAGAACGTGCGGCTAATGCGTTGATCGTGGATGATATCTTTGACGTATTTACGAAGCATGTTACGGATATGGCTACATACAGTACGTTTACAGCACCTTTGTCAGATGCCATGAAATGGTTTAACCACAGAAATGTAGAATTTGATGGAGATATTGCAGCAGACACAGATTCTGTACAGAGACAGATCGAACTTACTTACGGGAAAGAATATCTGGAATATTTTAAGAAACTTATCAAAGATATCAATGCAGAATCTGTAAATGGAATAGAATCACAGATTGCAAGCACACTTGTAAGCAAGATGAAAGCGGCATCTGTAGGTGGAAACCTGCGAGTGGCAATCCAGCAGCCAACGGCATATATAAGAGCAGCGGCAGTCATGAATCCTAAGTATATGGCACAGGCAGTATTCAAAAAATCTGCAATGAAAAAAGCGAAAGAAAATTCAGCGATTACACAGTGGAAATCTTGGGGATATTTTGAAACATCCATAGGGCAGTCCATGAAATCCGTCATAACAGGACAGCAGAGCTTGAAAGAAAATTTAGTAGAAAAGTCAATGATTCTTGCACAGCTGGGGGATGATGTCACATGGGGATATTTATGGAATGCTTGTGAAGTAGAGATAAAAGATAAACATCCGGATGTGAAATATGATTCCAAGGAATTTATTAAAATGGTTGCAGAACGCTTTGACGAAATTGTGGATCAGACACAGGTTGTGGACAGTGTACTTCATCGATCACAGATTATGCGTAGTCAGGATAAATTAGTACAGATGGCAACGGCATTTATGGCAGAACCAACAAAGTCATACAATTTACTTGTAAATGCGGTGCGTGATGCTTCTGAAAAAAAGAGTAAATCAGCAATGAAACGTCTTGGCAGAGTGGTAACGGCATACACAGCCACACAGGTAATGAATGCGGCAATCGTTGCAGTGATAGATGCTACCAGAGATTTAGAAGATGATGATAAAACATTCTGGGACAAGTATATTGAAAATCTCAAAGGAAATATCGTGGATAATATGAATCCTATTTCGATGATCCCATTTGCAAAGGATATTGTATCTATTTTCCAAGGATATGATATTAGCAGATTGGATATGCAGGGAATCTCAAAATTATATGCCGGAGCTAATAATATGCGGAAGTATATTACAGATCCGGATTACAGAGAGAAACATACATTCTATGATGTTGCAAAAGAAACTGCGCGAGGAGTGTCATTAGTCACAGGTATTCCGGGATTCAATGTTTTACGTGATATCGAATCTCTATATCATGCGGTAACTGGAAAATGGCTGGGAGGAATTATCCGGTCTAACACAAGGCAGTATCAGAGAAGTGTTGATGCATTGTTAGATGGAAACACAGAAGAATATAATTCGATTATGCAGGAACTTTCTGACAAAAATGTGGAGGAAGATAAGATTGATTCTGGAATCATGAGCGAATTAAAAAAGAGATATACAGCCGGAGAGATGGAAAAGAGCACAGTTGAAAATATCCTTAAAGATCAGTTTGAAATGGATGATAACGACATTTATTACAAACTGAAAAAATGGGAGAATGGAAGTGACTGGACAAAGTACAGCGATTTTTATTCGGCGATGGACAATGCTTATGAAACTGGAAAAATTAATGACCGGGATAAGATCAAAGCCGAAATTGATGATCTGAAAAAGCATGGTGTAAAGGAAGAAACCATTAAGAGCCAGATTACAGAGAAGTATAAGCAAATTTATCTGGAAGCAAAGAAAAATGGAAATTATGCTGACTTGAAAAACTTATTAATATCTGCATATATGATGTGCGGAGATTCGCACTCAGAGGCGATGAAAAAAATTGATGACTGGTCAAAACAGAAGAAAAGCTGACAAACAGGGGGGCATTATGCTCCCTTGTTTTCTTATAATGGGCGAAAAGGAGGCAGATATGAAAAACGATATTATTCAAAATATCAGATTGGATATGAATGCTCCAAAAATCAAATCCAGTTTGTCAGTCCGGTTAGGGGATACATGCACAAGATCAATACATGTGACCATGTCCAATGGCGGAAGTGTCGTTTCCATGGAAAATGCACTTGTAGCTTTGATCGAGATTGAAAAACCGGATGGAAATCACTGCTATAACGATTGTGTGATATCAGGAAATGAAATCCAGTACACAATTACAACTCAGACAGTGAACGTGGAAGGAACATGCAAGTGTCAGATCAGTGTTACCTTTGAGGATGGTGCAATGATAACATCACCAATATTTGATCTGGTGGTATATTCACAGCTTGTGGATCAGAACGAGGTGAAATCCAAGAATGAGTACACATCTCTCACGGAACAGGTTGTAATGGCAAATGCGTATGCGAATAATGCAAAGGCATCTGAAACAGCAGCAGGTGTATCAGAGACAAACGCAAAAGCATCAGAGGATGCAGCAAAAGAATCAGAAACCAATGCCTTGTCATCTGCGAATGATGCAGCACAATCAGCACTGGAAGCACTTGCGTCAAAGGAAGCTGCAGCCGAATCAGAAACCAATGCAAAAGCATACGCAGCCACTGCTAGTATCAATAAACAGGAGGCGCAACAATCAGCACTGGAAGCATTAACATCAGAAACAGCGGCAAAAAAATCAGCGGATGCAGCAGGCGCATCAGAATCAAATGCAAAAAAATCTGAGACAAATGCACTAAATTCAGCAAATGCAGCAGGTGTATCAGAAAAAAATGCGAAGTCATCAGAGAAAGCAGCAAAACAATCAGAAACCAATGCTTTATCCTATGCAAATGATGCGGCACAATCCGCACAGGAAGCACTATCATCCAAGGAAGCGGCAGCAGTATCAGAAGGAAATGCGTTAATTTCAGAGAATAATGCCAGTGCACATGAACAGGCAGCGGCAAAATCAGCACTGGCGGCATTAACGTCAGAAACAGCGGCAAAAAAATCAGCGGATGCAGCAGGCGTATCAGAATCAAATGCAAAAGAATCTGAGAAAAACGCATTAAATTCAGCGGACGCAGCAGGAACATCAGAATCGAATGCAAAGGTATCTGAAACCAATGCAGACCAGAGGGCAGCAGATGCAGACACTTCAGCGAAGGAAGCAAAAAAATATTTAGAAGATTTAAAAGCATCCGGGCAATTGACACTGGGAGAAACAAAGGACACTGCATATTATGGAGATAAAGGCAAGGCAGCATATGAACATAGCTTCTTGACCGGAAATCCTCATAATACAACTTACGAGGAAGTAGGTGCAGATAAATCAGGTGCAGCGAATGAGGCATTAACATCATCTAAAGATTACACAGATGAAAAAATATCAGAGGTTAATACGGAACTTGATAAAAGAGCTTTGACAAGTGAACTGACCATACACACATCTGATAAAGTGGTGCATATCACTGTGGAGGAAAGAACTGCCTGGAACAAAAGCTATCAAAATGCAGTAGCCTATACTGATCAGAAAATAGCGGCACTGATAAACGGTGCACCAGAAACTCTCGACACACTGAAAGAAATTGCGGATGCAATGGAACAAAATGAGAGTGTTGTAGAAGCTTTAAATAATGCAATAGGTACAAAAGCAAATCTGGCAGAATTTAATTCGCATGAATCCAATACAACGGTACATATCACGGCAGCAGAGAGAAAGAAGTGGAATGCATATACAACACAGATCGCTAATATGCAGAAGAGTATTGATACTATTAATAAAACATTAACATCGTTAGGTAGCTCAGTAACAGAATTACAAAATAAACAGGGATATCCAATAGCAAAGGAGAATTAAATTATGGCATATAAAAAAGTAGGATGGAAAGATTACCCATCAACAGACACACCAATTAATGCAACAAATTTAGATCATATGGATGCAGGAATTTTGGAAAACGCACAGACGATTGGGGATAAGACAAAAATATCAGGCATCGGAGACGGCACCGTAGCAGGAGCAATCGCAGCAAATAAATCTGCAATTGATGCAAATGCAGAAGCAATTGCACAGAATACCCAGAGTTTAACTAACGAACAGAAAAGTATGGCAGGATATTATGATGTCAATTTTCATAACACCTATACAAAAAAATCAAATCGTACTTTTATT
>SFGF01000162.1 GCA_004556655.1 Lachnospiraceae bacterium
AGATCACATCCTCCCCCTCCAGGCGTTGATAAGACTTATTGATCCGCAGGTTTCTCTTCTCAAAATTGAAGTCCGAAGGAGAAAGGGCGAGAAGTTCGCCTTCACGGACTCCGCACCAGTAGAGCAATTCAAATGCATAATAGGAAAGCGGTTTGTCCATCATTGACTCGGAAAATTTTAAATACTCTTCTTTCGTCCAGAATTCCATTTCCTTACTTTCCTCTGCACCCATTGTTCCTGCTTTCTGCGCCGGATTGGCTGCCAGATCATAGAATTTCATTGCATGGTTGAAAATAGCGCTCAGCTGACCGTGAATTGTCTTCAAATACGTTGGTGAAATCGGTTTTCCTGCCTTATTTTTCAACTTCCGAATGGTGTTCTGCCAGTCAATCACATCTTTTGCAGTAATCTCTGACACTTTTCTCTGTCCTAAATAAGGAATAATCTTACTCCGAATGATCGTTTCTTTTGTCAGCCAGGTACTTCTCTTCATGCCTGGCTTTACATCCTCCTCATATAATTTGCAAAAACTTTCCATCGTCATATTGACACTTGCTCTTTTCTGGAGTTGGAACTGATTCTCCCATTCCATTGCCTCCCGCTTCGTTTTAAAGCCACGCTTGCATTTCTGCTTGCGTTCTCCGGTCCAGTCCTGATACCTTGTCATAACGTACCATGTGTTATTGCTTTCATTCTTGTAAACTGCCATTCTTAGCCCCTCCCATCATATGATTTTGTTCCATAGAACTGCTGGTAAAAATACTTGCGGTCAACACGACCGGGGATGGTCTGGCATCCCATCGCTTCCAGCTCCCTGTTCAGCCTTTTAATCAGCTTGTACGCATAGGATTCAGAAACCTCCAATGCCTCCATCACTTCATCCACTCTCATAAACATTTTTTCCATTGATAAATCCTCCTTTGTTTTTACTATACATTTCTGTATTGGTTATATGTTACTATACATTTTTGTATTGGTCAAGCATCTGCAAATAAAAATTCTATACTTTTTTGTATCAGTTCTCCTTGTCGGCACTATACTTTTATGCTATACTTTTTCTATCAACAACAGATAGGAGCGATAGTTATGGCGATTGGTGAAAGAATCCATCATTTCAGACTTCTGCATGGGTTCACGCAGAAGTACCTTGGACAGCAGCTTGGCTTCAGCGATATGCAGGCAGATGTCCGTATTGCACAGTACGAAAAAGGGGCACGCAGCCCGAAAGAAAAATATCTCAATGCACTGGCTGATATTTTCGATGTATCTCCCCATGCACTGGCTGTCCCGGATATTGACAGCTATGTAGGACTCATGCACACGCTGTTTGCACTGGAAGACCTCTACGGTCTGCATATCGGCGAGATTGATGGGGAACTCTGCCTCCGGCTTGATAAAACCAAGGGTACCACCTACCTTTCTATGTTTGATATGTTCCACGAATGGCAGGAACAATCTGCAAAACTGGAATCCGGCGAGATTACAAAAGAAGAATACGACCAATGGCGGTATAACTATCCCAACGTAAAAAAATAAAAAACCAGCAAAAAAAGGCCTTACCAAACTGATTTCACTCAATTCGGTAAGACCTTTTTATGTTGGTCAAAAATAATATTTACCTGATAACCTCTGGCTCACGCAAGAATAAATGCATGGTTGCCAGTGTTATCATTTTGTTATCAAATAGAACCTTGATGCCCTTCAAACGCCCTGTTTATGCGGGTTCTCAGATTTTTTTCATTATTCAAACTCCTTTGCGGACTGCGTTTCATGACACGCAAAGGCTGTTATTAGAGGTTTATATTTCGAACGTGCGTTCTGTTTTTGTGTTTTTCGCACCGCTTATGAAGAAATAAACTCCAAAATAACTCCATTTTACTCTTTATTATTTTGTTGTTCTTCTCTTGCGTAAAGAATGTCCAACGCCTGGAATATTACATTACTCATAGTCTGATAATGTCTCTCTGCATAAGATACTAGCTTTTCTTTTTGCTCTGGTGACATCCTAATTCTCAGACTAGAATCTTTGCCGTCTAATGATGGTTTTCTAGGCATCTTTCTCTCCTCCTTACATTTCATAGTTTAACACGAATTGATACAAGTGTCAATCTCGTTTTGTTAATATCACCCATTTCCCTTTTTGGCTACTTCCCTGCCTCTTCAGATAATTCTTTTCCTTCAATTTGGTTATATAATACTTCACACTAGCAAGATTCCAATCTAACGCATTAGCCATTTCTTTCTGCGTGATTGAAGGTTGCATACGTACAAGATTCAGAATTTCTATTTCTTTCTCACTCAGTACATTTTCATCTTCCACTTGGTCTAATCTCTCTAAATCTTGGTTAGCTTGGTTAGTAGCTTGGTTAGCTTGGTCAGTTATTGGATTGACTCGGAACAACTCTACCCGAAACATATTATCAAATTCCTGAAATCTCGGCTTTGGAAGTCCATACTCTTCTGCAGCATTAAGGATTCTTTTTATTCCGCTTCCCCATGCCTCTACAAGTCCCATCTGACTGAATATATTGGCAATGCCTTTATTCCTGATCTTCGAATGACCATTCATGACTTCCTCATAAGTTAATCCGTTATATAATCCACCCGGAGATGTCACCTCCAATCTGTCATCATAAACTGCGACCTGAATACAGGATTCATCTAATAGGTTACGGTGACAATGGGCATTAATAATCATTTCCCTGATTGCTTCCGGTGGTAACTCATATTTCTCTTTTCGCACCAATCCGTCAATTGTTGCTCCAAGCCGAATATTTCTCAATACAAAATCTACTGCTTCTTCGATTTGTGTATAGATTGGTCCTGTAAATTCTCTCTTATCCAGAAACATTGCACGATCTGTTCCCTTGAATACCGCACATTGTGTTTTGGAGAATGAAAAATAATCTGATGTCAGCAACGCATAGGCATTCGTTGCCAGAAGCTGTCCCTCGCTCTGCTTCAAAATTTTCCAGTTTATCAGCTGCTCTTTCTTTACAGAATGTTCTGACATTCCTGCTTTCTTCCGGAACTTTTCAATATCCTGACAAAGTTTCTCTGTTGCTTCCTCTGAAACAGGATAACCCACACAAGTAAGCTCATCCCATGAGATTCTGGC
>SFGF01000163.1 GCA_004556655.1 Lachnospiraceae bacterium
ATGAGGCAGTGCGGATTCTTCTCTTAGTTGTATTTTGCTATATTAATCTGTAGAACGAGTTTCGGCAAGCTGCTTTTTGAGCTGCTCGATAAGTTTTGCCTGCTCAGCAAGGGCGTTGTCTTTTTCAGCAAGAGCATTGTCTTTTTCAGCAAGAGCATTGTCTTTTTCAGCAAGAGCATTGTCTTTTTCAGCAATGACATTATCTTTTTCGGCAAGAGCATGATCTTTCTCTTGAACTTCCTTAGCTAATTGCTCAACCATATAGATTTCCGTATTGCGATCCATCTCACGAAGTGCATCTGAAAATGTAGTAATCAAATCTTTCGGCCTCCTTCGAAATGAAATAATATCCCAATAGCATGGAAGAAATTCCGGATAGGCATTGACGAGACGGACGATTTCATCTGGATCATCTGCGGTAAGAAAACTCAGCCATGCTTTCTGTTCCGTATCTATATTTTGAACTACTGAACGGAAAGTGTCAAGTGAAATGAATGTAATGTTGTCAAGAAGATTTATTTGTACACCAGTGTCAAAGCATGATATTTTCCTATGAATGTATTTATTAGTATGGTGAAATTGAACAGGACTATGTTCCATGAAAACAATCAGGTACACGGAACGCATGTCTTGATAGGAAAAAGATTTCTTATTTTGATTTTTCAGATAGTTGTATTGTCGCATGATCATGTCAGCAGTGTAGCAGCTGCTCCGTTCCCCGGGGAATGCGTACCCGATTTTCTGAATCTCAACGTTGATAATGGAGCCATCTTCCATGGATGCAATAATATCAGCAATGACAAAGCTGCCATTTTCGACAATCTGGCTGCCTTCGCATGGAAGAATCTGTTTAATGTGTATTGGCTGGTCAAAAATGATTGAAAGAAAATGTTCCAGCCGTTTGGTGTCTCCTCCCGGAAGCATGACATGTCGGAAAACTGTGTCATAAGTGATGGAAAGCCCATTTTTACCTATAATAAAATGCAATAATTTATTACGATAAGTTTTGTTGAGATTGACGTAGTTCTGGAAAGTCTGCTCATCCGAGTATGTTTCTTTGCGGATCAGATTTTGTGCTTCCTGCTCAGTGATTGGTTCACCGAGAATATCAGCGAGGGTGTAAAGCTTCTTTGTTTCTGTCATAGGCAAATCCTCCTTCTGTAGAAATGATGATTGAGTTGTTTTTTCTTGAAAAAGGTTGCGATATGCAACAGCCAGATTCAAAAAGATTTTTGTTATGTTTGCGACAACCAGGCAATTATTTTTTTCGTGCAAAACAATAACAACAACAATAAGAATCGTAACAGAGAGAAGCACTATTCCTTTTAAGAACACTTGAAATATAACGAAATTACGTTATAATAGAGTATTGGAGGGAGTATTATGAATGATAATTTTAATCACATGATAAAAGAAACCGGGAAAAGTATATATAAAATAAGTCAAGAGAGTGGGATTCCTTACACAACACTGAATGAACTGGTTAACGAAAAGAAGAATATCAATTATACATCAGCGGAGACGGTATACAAACTGTGCTTATATCTAAAGTGTGATATGAGTGATATCTTAAATGATGTCATTTTTCTTGAGAATGGAAAAGGAAACTATCTTGGGTATCATTATCAATGGAAAAAGGCAGATCAAGGAATCGAATTGCATATAACAGACAATAACAAAGATTTGACATTGCTTACACTTAAAACAATGTGTACGGATTTGTATGATTGTTATATGAAGCAGGTTCCTGAAATGATGATTGAAAACTATGACGAAGAAAAACGGGAATGGGAGGGGTTATTATGAGTCAATACGCATTAATGCATAAAAATGATGTGTGCGGAAGTTTGGTTATTGATGACGAAACCGGATCATTAAGAGTATACAAAGATAATGGCAGCGGTTTATCCCCATTTTTAGGAAATGCAGACACAAGAAGAATGAAACACTGGTGGGAGGGAAGGGCAGTTCCGGCGTCAAGAAAAATGATGCAGGAAGTATTGAAACAAGCAGGATGTGCAAACACAAAGATGTATCTGGCAAAGAATTTAGCACTTTCTATGACCGACTCATATTGGATACGTCCGTTGGATTTAGATTTAAAGTATGAAGATGTAAAATTATCAAATATGAATTTGTTTTCTGACAATAAGGTTCCATATCACAATGCAACTTCATATGATTCGAATGCCGCATTAGGCGGACAAATGGAAAAATATTGGGATATCAAAACAAATTTTCCAACGCTTGTGAAAGAAAGTTATAAATATTTTGGGCAGCAGGCGATGAATGAAGCATTTGCAACTTATTTGCATGATTTACAAGAAACGGCAATTCCTTATGTTTCTTATCTTGTTGGGCATACAGAGGATAATGGCCTTTATTGTAGATGTGATGCATTTACAAGTGATTCTGTTGAATTAGTATCCGCATATGAAGTTATCGAAGGATCGAAGCAACAGAATGATAAATCTGTGTATGATAATTATATCCGGATATGTGCAGAATTAGGAATAGAAGAACAGCAGATTCGTAATTTTATGGACTATCAGACATTGACAGATTTTATTATCAGTAATACAGACGAACATCTTGGAAATTTTGGAATTCTAAGAGATTCGAACACAATGCAATATTTAGGTCCGGCGCCAATATATGATTCTGGAAATAGTATGTTTTTTAAGGATTCATTATTCTCTCAGACAAGATTAAGTTTACTACAGCAATCGATTACAAGTTTTTATGATTCTGAAGAAAAGATGATCAAGAATATTAAAAACAGACATGTGGTAAACATGGATTTACTTCCAACAATAGAGGAAACGATTGCGCTTTATACCTCGTATGGTTTCCCGGAAGAAAGAGCCATAACGATTGCAAACAATTATGCATTAAAAATTGATATGGCTCGTGAATTCGAAAATGGAGCAACCATCTCAATGTATCATGAAAAAAATAACACTGAAATCTAGAGAGAATAAATAGCGATACAAATCAGCCCTGCAAGCATTAGCTTAGCAGGACTGATCTGTCATTTTACCAATATTTTTCCATATAATTCCGTGCATCTTCCTCGGATAAAGAAAAATCGGTTATGATATTTTTGAGAGT
>SFGF01000065.1 GCA_004556655.1 Lachnospiraceae bacterium
GGTGTGATTCCCATTGCTGTGAAAATTGAATATGCCGTTTTCTCGGCTGTTCTATTGATTGTTGCCATAGTCTACCTCCAATCAAAAAGAGGACTGTTTCCAGCCCTCTCAGTCAACAAATACCCAGTCGTCTGCCAGCATATCAGCCTGTGAAGCAAGCCAACCCATCTGTACACCGGAAGTGCCCACAAATGCAATAGCCTGGTTTCCGATCGCGTCATGATTGCAATTTACAACCTCTCCGGTCGGAGACACATAACTGATGTTGCCTGCAAGCTCAATGTACTGGTTCTTACCGTTCCATCCTTTGCGTTTTACTTTCAGCCCGCGTTTCAGGTACTTAATGGCATCACCGAAGCTGAATGTTGCTTCTCCTCCAAGTACCGGTGTATTGGATTCATCTGCAATCACCCAATCATCATACAAGATATTCTGCAGTGTATATTCCACTCTCTGTGTCTCCCTGATATCCAGAACCGGTCCCTGTCCCTTATCGGAATCCTGTGGTCTGCAATGTATCATGATTGTCTCTTTTTCTTCATCCCAGCACCAATATCCGCCCCATGACGGCAGTTTTACCTTTGCTCCATGTTTCATTGCTTTAAATGCCTGTTCAAATCTCATACCTATTTTCCTCCATTCAAAAAGGCGACCTCACTGGCCGCCCTATCGTTTCTGTGAACCATTCATTTTTCCGTCATCCAGCAAATCCTTAACCTCGTCAAACCATACCTGGACAATCTTCTGCATCATTTCATCTGATATAATGAGCTGCAGCCAACCAGGCAAGAGCTTACGTGCCTGACTGACTACCCATTTCATTTTCTGCTTTCCGGAAGAAGATGCTCTGTATGTATGCTCTGCTCTCAGCACCAGCTGGTAGACATCCCCACGGATTTCATCCAGTGTGCGGTTTTTCAGGTATGAATATCCCATCCAGATAATGCTGATAACAATCAACACTGCAATAATTACCAGCACTGGAAGTGGTACCATAGTTAATAATTCATTCATAGTCATTCTCCTTTCTTAGTTGCGAGATGCAATTCCTGTATCTCTTTATACATTTTTGTAATCATCCCATTTCCACCAAGTTCATGGTACGCTTCGTACATCTCCACGAAATTCTCATAGGCATATGACGGTATATTCCCCAGTGCCATGTACTTGTCGTGATACTCGATGAGCTGTACCCTCAGAAGCAACATTGTTCCCTTACTGTTGGAATCACGGTCTTTCTTCTGGTTCTTCAGAATCCAGACTATGTAGCCCATGAGGATTGGCAGGACAATGGTGTATGTCTGCATCAATATTTCTTTCATGTAGTTGTTATCTCCTCTGATTTTCTGCAAAATAAAAAGACCTCTACGGTCTCGCTCTGATTTCCATATAGATTTTCCTTTCTTTTACTGTCGAAACTTGCGGCGAAAACAATTTGAAATTCCCCACCTCCCATTGCTATAATAGAATCGTTCCAACTTAGAAATATCTTGTGCAATTTCTCGTGAGAATCCGTGAAAGTATGGTCGTGAATGTATGGCTCTCACGGATTTCTTGCGTCTTAATATCTTTTCCGAATTACGGTCTGCTTCTCCTACTCATCACGGTTGATCTGCACCAGACACATCATTACCACACCAAACATAGCTCCTAATGCCGCACATACGTAGTACCTCATTCTTCTGCCTCCCAATTTCCTGCATATTCCTCCGGACTGTAAGCATTGTTATCTACTTTGCTTCGATACACTTGTCCATTATAGACACAGTATTCCCCAGATTGATAGCAGTCATGCGCTCCGGTCGGGTGTATGAACGGTAACGCCCATTCAGCTTTCCGAGAATGGTACGGTTTCCACAGTGTCCGGACATCAATCGTCCAGTCGGTATTGACTGTGCTGTCATGATCTGTCATGCAATCATACGGCACACCATCTTTTGTCCGGATGTCTCCTGCCTTATATGCTCCCGGCTTCCACTCCCGGAAGAGTGCCGCACAGGAAATGGCAAGAGTCTTATCATCCGTTCCCGGTGTCTCCTGTGTGAGCTGGTTCTGTACATACCTCACCAGAGCTTCGATCACATCCGTCATCATGTGGCAAGCCCCCTTTCAATGGCGTCAACCAAATCCTGCATGGTTGGTTCCGGTCCCGGAATCACAGGATCATCCACCAAACTCCATACCTGTAATACCACGCCGTCTGCATACTCCAGATGACTTTCGTAGTGTTGTCCCTCCGGTACATCGGTTGGCATCTCAGTTTCCTGAACTATGTAATAGCCAAGCTCCTGCAGGATATCGTCCGGGGCATTGAAAATCGCCTTTCCGTTGTATGTAATCCACGGCGGTCTGGATGTGTACCGTGGTGTGTTGTTTACTATTTTTGCGTACATGTTACCTCCAATCTGCAATTGCGATCCATTTGTATGTTTTTCCGGATATAAAATTCTGATTTGTTGCATATCGAACTATTCTAATCTGATTTTCATCAACCTCTTGAACTCCATAACCAACACTAGATGGACTAACGTTCCAAACAGCATTCGCTCCATCGGTAGCAATTGTGTTTCCAACTTCCGACCATTGCTTCGAAAATGACGATGTATATCGTGTTGCTAATCCTGTGTTCATAAACATTCCTGACGTTGTTCCAGCAGTCTCCTCACCTGTCACTTCTGCGACAAAGGCAAACAGAAATGGTACCTCTCCCAATCCATGCTCAATCGTTATCGTTACAGCACCATTTCCAACGTATTCTCCTGTTTTATACTTCATATCCGCTTCTCCTTCCATAATCGCCATCATCATCCTTCTTCTCAGGAGCGACATAAAATCGCCCCCAATCTATCAAAAAATACTTGACAACCACTGTTATTTAAGCGGTAATCAAGCCTGCTCTGCTCTGCTCTGCTCTGCTCTGCTCTGCTCTGCTCTGCTCTCAGCATTTTATTTTTGTCTCCTCTCTGTGTCAAACGTTATCTGCCATAAACTTTAATATTAGTACCAGAAGTATATGAATAACCCTGTGCATTGTTTATGTTAATCTGAGGCATTCTAGTGAAAATACCCTTATGTTTTATTCCAGACATCGCATTTATCTCGTACTTCAAATTGTCTGCGATTCCAAAAAGCATACCTGCAATTATCCTTACATTGACCGCCACTATTCTCGACGAAGTAGTTGAACCTATACTATTTATTATATCTCCACTTAGTCTTCCATACGAATACTCTGCTGAAGTATAAAGTGGAGTGGCTGGACGTGCACTCGATGTCGCAGTTACTTCACTACCATCTTTATTAATTGCGTATGTTTCAGCCACAATAAATAATTCGCTTATTCCTTCCATTTCTTCTTCTGTCGGTGTACCAATTGTATTGACTATTTTCCCTTCTGGAACTGTGTAATCTTTTATTAATTTCCATTCTTTCACTTCATCATCCTCCATTCCCATAGCCATCATTAATCTTCGTCTCATCATCAGGGAGCTCATAAAAACACCCCGATTCCACGAAAAAACGCTTGACGGCTATCGGAATTTATGCGGCGGTCAAGCGTGCTGTGCTGTGCTGTGCTGTGCTGTGCTGTGCTGTGCTGTGCTGTGCTGTGCTGTGCTGTGCTGTCAGGATTGTACTTTTGCTCATTCTACCTGTCAACCTCCTATTTCCATGCTTCTACTTTCATCCATGAACCGGCAATTAATTTGTCATTTGCGGAACTAATGCGGAATCTCTTCATAATTTGTTCTCCAGATGGCAAACTGCACCCTCCGCAACAGACTGAACTTGTTACATTTGGTGAAATCACACTTTTAGGAGGCGTAAGCGGAGTTGTTAATGTATACCCATCTATAACCGCTACTTCAAACATCAAAGGCATTAATACTGTTGATACAAATTGCCCTGCATTAAAAAATTTGTCATACTGATCTTCGCTAACAGAAAACCTGAGTCCAGTATTATCAGTGGTTGCTCCTACCATAGCTGAGATTCGGATTCTTTCAGCTTCAAATCCATCTACAAAAAGAACGTCACCGTCATTTTCCGCATATACCGTCTTTACTTCCTTCCAACTCATCTCTTCTTCCTTCCCCTGTCCTAATAACATCATCCTACGGTGTAACATCTCACACCGCCTGTCTCAGACAGTAAAAGAAGTTTAGATTATCAACGTCTGTCTGTCTGTCTGTCTGTCTGTCTGTCTGTCTGTCTGTCTGTCTGTCTGTCTGTCTGTCTGTCTGTCTGTCTGTCTGTCTGTCAAGATTTTATTTGATCTGTTCATTGTGTCAACCTCTCCTTAATGTATTTTGGAACTTTATAAATATAAAAATCTATATTTTCTCCATAAGTTTTAGTGGAATATGTTTTTTCAAAAAATTCATCTCTTCCATAGTTTTGATTACTCAAAAAAGTACTTTCATTGCAATAAAAAGAATCCCAACTTCCGTTCAATCTAATGTTAAAAATAATGCTCAGAGTAGTCTGATCAGAAACGCAAACATAAAAACAATTATCATTCTGATTGAAAATAGCATTATTATTTGGGAACTTCACCGTTCCGTAACTTTTATCTGAAGTCAGCGTTAAGCAAAATACATCCGTTGCAAATCCATCTTCTAGCATTTGAATCAATGCCCTGCGTCTCATGCCGTCACCTCCCAGCTCTGACTACATAAACAACTTTCCATGATACTGATCTCATAGATTTTATTCGCATCCACTGTGAAACCAGACGGAATCTTGATTGTATCTGGAAGACTCAGTGTCGTGGCTGTTTCTCCTGACTGAAATACAACATGATACTCGTTTGCAATTCCGGTGTCAGAAGGTTCCGCAAATGTAAGAGTGAGCTCTCCTATCTCCGGGAAGACATATAACTTATTTGGTTCCAGTTCCACTGATGTGTCAGTGCTTCCTTTTTCTATTCTCACAGTACCACCGGAACCTCCAGAACTCTCCGGGATGGTTACTGTGACTGCACCGGAACCATCATATTCCGCAGTAACCGCACCGGCAAATGTTAGTTTCTGGGGATTCGGAAGTTTTTCCGGAATGACAATCCCATCAATCAAAGCCTTAAGTGCAACACCCTGAGCTGCCGACAAAGGCTTATTTGATACGTTCGTGGTCAGATTGTCAATGATATCTGATACGTTTACCTTGTTGGTCGTAATGGCATCAATCAGGCTCTTATTGGATTTGATGTATGCCACAACCTCACTCATCTGGTCAAGTGTGGTGTCGTCGCTGTCTGCCAGCGCATTTAATCGCTGTGTCAGCCCGGATATCAGTTCCCGGATATCATTGTGGGCATCTCCTGCCGTGTTATGGGCTGATACTTTACCATCTGCTGTCCCGGAGGCTTCTGCACCGACTTCTGATGCCGTGTAGGTCGGCTTCTGTGGCTGTTTCGCCCATTCTGGAACGGTCGGGTCAGTCTCAGTAATCGTTATTGGATTATTGTCCATATAGCTATTTACAGCATTTGATATCTGCTCATCCGTAGGATTTCCTATATTTTCAATATCACTTGCTAGTTCATTAAATTTATCTCCTGTAACTTTTGCATCCGCTGCCTGTCCTGTTTTTGACAAGGTTTCATCAATCAAAATATTACTATCGCCATTCCATTCATCAAAATATTTTTTCAGTGTTTCTGATGTTACGGTTCCTTCAATTTTTGCAGCCGTTCCATCTTTCCAGCAAAACCATATAACTGGTTTGTCTGTAGCAATCGCCAATTCCCCTGAAACCATTTTTGACTCATCAAAGTCAGATTCCAGTCCTCTCCGCACTCGAATGGTGCCATTAAATATAGCCATAATTATTTTTCCTTCCAATCACTGAACGTTCCACCATTAATCTCATCTACATTTTCCAGAGACATGGAATCCAGCTTTTCTATGATTTGTTGATATACATCTGGAGTCGGAGGTGTTGATGCATCTGATTTTACATATCCGGATTTCTTAATAGTCACATATGCCTGATTTGCGGTAACCAGATCCCCGCAATAGACAGATACTTTTCCAATTGCATCTTGCTCCGTGTCAAAAAATTCCCATGGAACTTCACAATTCCCATATACATCAATGATCTGAGATTTTTTATAACTCCCAAGAACAAACAATGCTGTTTTTGTTCCCTGCCACTCATCCGTCAAGAAATCAAAATGGGCGTTGAAATAATTCCTGCTTTTCGCCACTGGTGTATTATTGTCAATTCTTTCAATGCATTGTCCTTTTACACGAAAATCTAATACGGGCATGTCTCATCAACCTTCCTATATACTTTTTTGATAGTAGTAATACCAGACTCTTACGCCAGTTTATTTTCTCTGATATAATCCCGGATTGCTTCAATATGCCCATGAAGTTCGGTATCTACAGCATAAAAGTTTTTCTTATTATTGGTGCTGATAGGCTCTCCGGTATCTGAGTTGATTTCATTGTATGTGTAGCTCACCCGGTCACCGCCATCTATGCTGAGAACCATGAAGCTGCTAAGTTGATTAATTGTCTGTGACATGCGATATTCCTCCTGTTCTGGTTGTGAAATCATTTATCTGTACTATATAGCACATCCTCTTGTTCCGTGATTATCTGATTAATTTCATTCATGTACTCTGTTTCATAATCAATTTCTTGCGGCTGTTCTTCTCGTTCGAACGTCTCCAACCGCTCATATTCATATCCCTTCTGTTTCACTTTGACTTCCCATGCAAACTTGAGATTCGGAGTACCTTTTACCACAAAAAAAGCAGGCTCTTTCGAGTCTACCCAAATATCTCCCTGTCCTTCTTTTTGAATAAATACCTGATATTCAATTTGTGCTGATACGGTTTCCGAAAAAATATCATCGAGACAGATGTAACACTCTCCGGCTTCGTCAGTTTCTGCTTCTCCTATATCACCAAACATGGGGGATGGCATCTCATAACAATAGAGAAGACGATTATTATAATTTTCTGTATTTGAAATTCTGCTTTTAGTTCCACTTACGCTTAATGACTTAAAACTCGCTGCTGCACCAGGAAAATTAACAGAACTTTTTATTAAAGTTGCAGCACTAAAGAGCGATCCTCCTGCATCTTTCCAAAAAAGTCCGTTTTCATTCATATATATATAAGGATCAGACGTATTTGGTAATAAATCACCAATGATTTTGTCTGAATCATTTGAATTGCAAATTGTTACAATGTCGTTAATCAATACTGAATGATCACTTTCAGATGATGAACTATGCGTCGATTTAAATTCAATAGCAGGCTTAACCAGTCCTATCAATCGTCGCATCTGAAATGAATCATATGTCGTAAGTTGTTGGGGAACAACCTTAATTAAAAAATTATCCATGTCTATCAATGCAAAAATTTCATCGTTCTCATCATAAACACGTAACGCACCATTTTTATTGTTTGAACCGCCTAATGACAATTCTCCGCCTTTTGCGTACGTAAAAGAAATATACAGCTGATCTCCCTCTTTGTATATCCCTTTAACCACGCCATTATTGGTAAGCAGATTGAAGATTTCCTCGTGTGTCAGTGCATCGACATCTGTCAGGACAACAACACTCTGCAAATCCAGCGCATTCGTAGTCCCACCAGCAGCATATAGTGTGCATCGAATCACTTTCACATCACTGCTTGATGGTGAGTATGATTTATCAGATTCATTTGCAGATGAAGTATACTTTGTGGTGAATGTATTTCCATCTGTTGATTCTTCGATTTTGAATCTTCCGGAATATAACGACCTTGTTGCTGAATTACCATCACGATAAAATCCGGAAAAAGTGACGGAAGATGGCGTGAGAACATTATCCGCACCTTTTTTTATTGCAAGAGTAGAAGCGGATAATTCATAGACTCTGCCTGGAATGCCTGCATCTCCTTTATCTCCATATACTCCGATGATACAAGGTGAAGTTGATACAGTCGTATTATCAGTATAGGTTATTTTTTCATAGTTCCATAAATACTTATTGGTTGTGGTAGTCGCAGTCGGAGTCGTTGACCATCCGCTGGTAGAAGTTGTTACTCCTGAGGAAGCGGAAGTAGTCAAATAATAATTGGTAATGGATGAGATTCCTTTTCCATCTGCTCCCGTAGCTCCTGTCGAACCAGTTGCACCTGTGTTTCCATATACTCCAATCACACGTTTTGCAGTTTCAGAAGTCGTGCCATCTGTATAGGTGACAATCTCATAATTCCACAAATACTTATTCGTAGTAGTCATGGTTTGCACCGAATCATACCATGTCGTAGGAGCAGTAGAATTACTGGATGAAACCGCATATTTTTCCGCAATGGACGAAATGCCTTTTCCATCAGCACCGGTAGCGCCTGTCTCTCCGGTAGCACCAGTATCACCATAAGCACCAATAATACATGGAGTTGTTGCTGCGGTTGAGTTGTCAGTATACGTAACAACTTCATAATTCCACAAATATTTCTTACTGGATGAAACCGATTGTACCGTAGTCGTCCACCCACTGGTAGAAGTAGTTATGCCAGAGGAAGAAGCGGTTGCAAGGTAGTAGTTGGTTACTTTGCTGATTCCTACTCCCGTCGCGCCAGTATCGCCCTTATCGCCATAAACACCAATGATACATGGAGTAGTGGTTGTTGAAGTACTGTCGGTATAAGTGATTACCTCGTAGTTCCAGAGGTATTTCTTAGTAGAGGTTACACTCTGAACAGTAGTGGTCCATCCACTGGTAGATGTAGTGACTCCGGTTGATGAGGCAGTTGTGAGATAGTAATTGGTAATCGAAGAGATACCCTTGCCGTCGGCTCCATCTTCTCCGTCAGCACCTGCCGCACCAGTAGCACCCGTATTTCCATAGACCCCAATCACTCGTTTGGTCGTATCTTTGGTGGTATTATCCGTATATTTTATAGTTTCGTAATTCCACAGATACTTATTGGTCGTAGTCATGGTCGGTACTGTTGTCTGCCAAGAGGTAGGTGCGGTACTGTTGGATGATGATACCGCATAATATTCTGTGATCGAGGAAATTCCGTTACCAGTCGCTCCGGTAGCTCCTTTAGAACCAGTTACACATACCGCTGTGGTGGTGGTTGTTGTATTATCAGTATAAGTAATTACTGAACGAGTCCAAACATACTTTCCATCGACCCAACCTGGATAAGTTGTACTCCAAGATCCTCCTGTCAGTGAAGTAGCACTGGTAGATTGATAATACTGTTCAACAATACTTTCAACGCCAACGCCGTCTTCTCCATCAGATCCAGCAACTCCTGTCGAACCTGTAGATCCCTTCGCTCCAGTCAAACATACCGCAGTCGTTTCATCTGTCGATCCGTCCGTATAAGTGATCACAGTCTTGGACCATATATATTTTCCGTTTTCCCAACCAGGGTTTGTAGTAGACCAAGAACCGCCAGTTAATGAAGTGGCACTGGTAGATTTGTAGTATTGTACATCGACACTTGATACACCAACACCGTCTGTGCCATCTTGACCATTTAAACCATCCTGACCCGGCACTCCTCCTTTTACCTTAGAAACCGTAAATCTCTTCGTTACCGTGAACACACCCAGATATACAGCCGTGATATCTACCCATCCGGTATCTGTGGTAAGTCCGGTAACTGAATATGTTCTGGTGGAACTATCCCAACTGCCGGTAATCCCGGAACTTTTCGTAACCGTGTATGTACAATCACCACTCACATCAGTATGTCCATACAGGACGGTTACCGTTGTTTTAACATTCGGAAATGTACTTATATTTCCTTCATAATCTGCCGGTATGCCCTGATAATCGTTATCCAGTACAATACTGAGAGCTGTTGCTTGGTCGGCTTTCTGTTCTATTTCTTCCAAAGCTTTTGTGACTGTCTTATCACCGATACGAACAGAATCCCCAGATACGATTACTTTTCCTGTGTCCATATCTGCAGAAAATAAGATATTCCCATCAGCATCCTTGACAACCAGCGTCCCTGTTCTGACCCAGTCAGCATTAACTCCTTCTGCATTTAATATACGTACAATTGTATCACCATCAACCGTAATACCAGCGTTCCAGGTCTCACCACCATCTGTGGATACGCTCCATGTTTCCGAAGTCATTTTCCAAACTATATCTGATTCAGAGAGTAATGGCTTATTATGCATATAGTAGATTTTACTTCCATCCTCTTTCGTTTCCGTGGTAGTGAAAAATCCGGATGAAACATTTATTCTTTCTGAGAGCTTATCCAAAGCTTTTTCTCTTTCTGTTCGCTCTTTTTGAATATCTTTACGATAATCTACATAAACCTGCGTAATTTTACTATATCTTGTTGCGCTGTTTCTTGCTGGTGTTTTTGCTCCACAGGAAATATTTTGATAGCTCCCCGGTTGAAACATATTTGACGTGATGACCGTATTATAAAAGTTTCCTTTCACATCCATTATGACAGCAATATCGCCAGATTCAATAGTTGGATCTGACAGGCAAGATGCAGTAAATGGTCGAAATCGTAAACCGATTAGTTTTTCTCCCAACATGGAAGCAACCGTATTTCCCATATCCCCTTGAATAAGTTTATTCTCTTCCACTGAAATCACATAGCCATCAGAACCTGATTGATATGACACACTTCCATTATCATCGCTAGATTTCTGAACCACACGTACCCCAGTAATAACTACATCATCAGTTGATAGCGATAATGTACTGAAAGATTTTATATAATGGTACCCGGCATCTTCTCTTAATAAACTTCCGCCATCAAAGGTATCTCCTGTTCCCCATGGATCAAATGCACCACCATCGATCGATTCTCCCGCAATCCATGGGCTAAACATTCCACCATCAACTCTATTTAACGATTCCAATGTTTCCGTATCATACCACGACAGAGATAAACGCCCCTGACTGTCTGCTTTGCAAAAATTGCATGATATCTCTCCAACCCACTGCAATACCTGTCTGAAAGTCAATGCAGAGTCTTCCGGTCGAGACTGAACCACATAGTCGTCATGGGAAAATGACGTTGTTCCTAACTGAACGTCACAAACATCACAAGCATCCATAACAATCTGACCAAGAGTTGCCGGATACTCCAATTTACTCAGAGAATAATCCTTGTCAAATTTGTACAAGCAATCACAAAATTCGAGAGTGATAACAGCTCCATTATACTTCGGTTCGTTTATATAATATTTTCCATATGCAACTGATTCTACAGTTCCGTCCGGGAGTTCTAATCCGATTTTCACATTTGATGCCACGCAGTCCGTAAAATCATATATCGAATATTCATCGTAAATATTATTTAATGATACAGTAAATTTTCCAATGATAACGGATCCCAAATCGAAACTATTAGATCCGGAAACTGCATCCTCAATTTTAAAACCACTGTCCCAAATTTTACTATTATCTATCGAAAGCACTGTTCCATCTGAAAGGGTTATGATACATGAATTTATAAATATACGATTGTCATTATTTAATTCACTTCTGAACGTAGAAGACACATTTTTCATATCTCATGCTACCTTTCAATAATACTAAATGACAACGATTCATATCGCTTATTTCCTACTGTCCATATCTTAACTGGCGCTGACTTATCCCCAGTATAGAAATTCCGTGTTATTGTTGCACCTTCAAGCGGATCATAGTAAGTCACATCGACGTATTCCGGATCAAATGCCACCAGAATGGAATGCATATCTGTTAGTGTTGGCATTGACCATACCAAATCAATCTTCCGCTTCTTTGCAATCCTGTTTTTGTGCATTATCGCATCCTGGGTTCTGCCGGAATCGCTGCTTGATATATCCTGTAGTCCCCACGTAAATGAAGATGGCGTTTTTATAGCTACTCCATCCACTTTAATCATTCCATTATGCTGTCCCATGAGTTCCACCTTCCTTGTGGTGCTCCGGGCACTCAGCTCATCATGAATAATACAATGAGTAAAGGGGCTATCTATTTCCCGATAGCCCCTTAATCAAAATTATTGATTTTGTATAATCAAACATAGTATGGGTTTGGCTTCATTGCAATACTTATAATATCTATAATCCATCCAATTCCAAATAAGCCCATCGTAAATAAATATAATATTCCCATACCGGTTTTTCCTTCATAAAATTTATGTGCACCGAAAAATCCCAAAAAAATACACAAAATCAGTGCAACCCATTTATCTTTACGTTTGCCCCGTATATAATTCGAGTTGCTTGTACTCGCTGTTGATGAAGCACTTGCCGACGATGAATTATTGATAATAATATGGGGGTTCTTGGATGACATATCTTCTACCTGCCTTCCACATTTCGTACATACAACACTATCAACAGCTATTTTTTCACCACAGTGTCTGCAGAATTTTGTTTCAGTGAATGTATATCCGCATCCCGGACAATTGCTTGCATTATCAGATATTTCTCTTCCGCACTCTGGACATTTTATCAGGGCCATAATGTAATCCTCCTCATAAGTTATATTTTGATTATACCATCTACAAGAAGGAATGTAAATTTACATCACCCTACTTTCGTTCGACATTTCGCTTAATATGCCGGACATGGATTATATCTCCAATCCTTGCTCATATTTCCTTTTTCAACAGCTCTTGCTAACACCTCATTATCTTCCGTCTTCAGTACCGCATTCAAAATATACGGTCTATTATCAGATTGTCCGGAACTCGTTGCCATGGCAACTTCCATCATTCCTTCAACAACCGCATTTTTAATACCATCTGTAATCTGTTTGTTATTTGCAACAACATTTCGATTACCCATTTTACCAATCATCTCAGGGCCTTTTTCGTTAGCCATGAAAAGCTCACCGACATTTGGGAAACCACCTTTTGCAAACCATGCCAGCTTGAATCGAGGAATACTGAAACTCAGATTTGCGAAATTGATACTCGACCAGTCGATCATGATGTATGGAATTTTAGGATGAATGCTTGAAAATGCACTCTCTATATTCTTTCCGGCTTGTTGTCCTTGTTCAAACAGCGTCTTGTATCTCGCATTAAGATTTTTTCCTACGGTATCGAGAGAAGTATCAAAAGATTTTTTAATCCTACTTCCGATATTGTCTGCTGTACGTTCTGCTTCATCTCCCTTGCTGCTCATTCCGTTTTCGAGTCCTTGCATTACATTCTGTCCAATGCCATACATTACAACAGATGGCGAATGTGTGTCGAATGTATCTTGAACAGTCTCGATGATGCTGTAAGCCACATCACGTATTGCCTCTACGGCATCTCCGATTTTTTCCAAAATTCCATCGATAAGTCCTTGTGCAATATTTCGACCCATACGGAGCATTTCGCTCGGTAATCCCTCAAGGAATCCGGTTATTGCGTCCCACACGCCATGGAAAATTTTTTTAATGCCTTCCCAAGATTTTTGCCAATCGATCGTGAAAACACCTGTTATAAAATCTAAAATTCCTTGTAAGATTTCTCCAAGTCCTTCAATGACAGCCCCTACAGATTCGAACGATGATTGGATTGCAGGAAATAAATTTTGCTGGAACCATGATACAAGCGGTTCACCTAATTCATGCCACAAAAACGAAAGAACGCTTATTATATCGCTAAAAGCAGGAATAACGACTTCATTGCAAATTTTCACAAGATCTTCGAAAGCTGTTCCTAAGATTCCACCAATAGCTTGTCCAAGCGGAACAACGATATTGCACCAAAGCCATTCCAAAATATCACCTAAGCATTGGAACGCCGGACCGCATACATCTGCCACAAATTCTCCTAGGGGCACTAAAACATTATTCCACAAATTTTGAAATGTATCTGATAGCAACGGAACAACCGTTTCACCAAGATATTGTAATGCTGGATTAATCCATTCGGTCCAAACTGAGTAAAATACGTCAAACAAAAAGTTTGTAAGTGGCTCAAGTGTTTCGAAAAGTCCTTGTAAGGCCGATAACAAATTCGGAACTACCGTGTCTGTCACGAATTCCATTGATTCGCCTATAGAAGAGGTAATGCTCTCGAGCCCGGAAATTGTACCACTTAAAGCGTCTGTGATTCGCTCCTTATTATTTTCGAATCCATCGACAATTTTATCTAAAATAATATTAACGCTACCTATAGTTAAATCGATAATCTGTGAAAACGCTTCACTAAAAATTTTGATCAGATTGGCGGTTAATTGCTGTGCTTTTTCGCTTCCAAATGTCTCAGAAAATATATCTGCGATATCTTTTGCTAATTTCCCGACATTACTGCATATTTCTTTACTGGCATCAAAAGTTCTGACAATAAAATCTTTTATTCGTTTTTTGTTCTGCGACAGATATTTTTCTACGCCGCCAACCAAATTCTGACCAATAGTAAGTCCGATACTGACGAAACTTCCTGCCACTTGACCCAAAGCATATGAAAATGTTTTAACAAAATTATCTGCTGCAGCTTTTACATTTTCATCATTAAAAATATCTTTCAGATGATTTCCAATCTTTTTGAAATCCGACGTTATCTCATTCAATTTTGGTTGGTAATCACCAAGTCCATCCCAGAATCCTTTTTTAAAAAATTCTGCGATTTCTTTTATTTTATCAAACAAACCATCGAACTTATCCGTTAGCTTGTCTATAACAGTATCTCCATCTGCAAGACTTCCAAAATCGACATTCGATCCCAATGGTACCCCATTACCACCGGTTCCTATCGATGGACTGCTACCGGATCCAGTGCTATTATTGACTTCTTGGATTTTGTTTAATTCATCAAAAGAAAGCTCTCCAACTGCTTTCTTTAAGTTTTGCGCACTATCTGTTGCATTGTCTAAACCATCAGCTGCATTATTTCCGGCGCTTCCCATATCCTCAAGCCCTGATGAGGCATCTGATAAACCGCCCGTATCATCAACAATTCCTGACTGACTGCCTTGTGATTTATTTCCTGTAATTAACTCCATAAACGACTTAAACGCATTCGCCAGAGTTTGGAGTTTTCCTAATAGTACATTAATTGACTTAACAACCGGCGTAAATGCAGCAATTAAGCCTTGGCCTATTGTAGCTGACAGTGATTCAAAATTAAGTTTAAGTAATCTGACTTGGTTTGCCCATGATCCACTTGTTCTTGCAAAATCTCCCTGCTGTTGACCCGTTACAGACATAAGATAGTTATAACGCAACATTGCCTGTTCTGCCTGGGACATTGACTTATAAGACTTTGTAATCCCATTTGCCAAAGCGTAAGCTTCCAGATTTGCAACGGACATATTGATACCAAGTTGCTTTAACGGTTCAGTTTCACCACTTATACCCGATCTGATCTTTGCAAATGCTTCATCCGTATCCAAATTGTAAAACGAAGCTATATCGCCAGCGAGCCCTGCAAGCGTAGTAGACATTTCTGCTGCATCTTTCTGCGCTACACCGGAAGATTTCAGCATAGCCATCATAGTTCCTGCATATCGCTTTGAAGCCAATTGGGATAGACCAAATTTCTCAGTAGCCGTCTCAGCAAATTCATAGGCTTTCTGACTCATATTACCAAATGAAACATCTACAACATTTTCTACTTCAGTAATATCTGACCCAAGTTCTAAAGCACTCTTCCCGAAATCTAATAGAGCTTTTCCAGCACGATATAAACCATATCCTCCGATTAGACCTTTAATCCCGCCGGCAAAACCCAATATTCCTGTTTTTGCTTTTCCCGCAAAAGATGAAGCAGTATTCATAGATTTATTCAATCCTGATACTGCTTGTCCTACTTTATTTCCTTGAGAAGCCAAGTCTGCAAGAGCCTGCGTCATTTGGATTGTATTCGAAGATATTTGTGGTGCCTTTGCCATCACATTAAAAAACTTCAACAATTCATTCGAAAGAAATTCTAAGCTCTTTGCAGTCGCATCTGTTTTCTTTCCAGCGTTTAATAATTGCGCTATGGCACTAATAAACTTTTGGGTCTCATCCGATACACTTTCCGCTCTGCTGAATTCGGATATCATCTTGCTCAACGCCTCTGAAAGAACAGGTAACGATTTCGCCACTTCTCCTGTCTTTGTTCCTGCATTTGCCAAACGCGCAAGCGAAGACACCAGACGATTTACAGAACTGGATACATTTCCCAAGGTATTGAATCCCTGAAATGCATTGATTATTTTCTGAAATTTTTCCGGTTGAAATTTACTGAAATCTGCCTGAAACAATCGATTCAAAGCATTAATTAAATTTTTTATGTTTGAATCAATTGATGGCATATTTGACATTACAGATAGCCCATCAGAAACACTTTTTAATCCAGCACCTACTTCGGAAAAATTTGATGCATCAATGTTTTCCAGTTTTTTTGCAACACGAACAACAGAGTTTATGTCCTTTACATCCCAATTGGGAATACTCACGTTAGAAATTCCTGACAACCCCGAAAAAGCTTCTGAAAGATTTTTTAATGCACCGGATACTTTATATAAATTATCCGATTTTAAGGAGCTGAAACTCTGGATCCCTTTTATCAACTTTGAAAAATCCGCAGATTTTACACTGCTCATTCCTTGCATGGCAGTAGAAAGCTTTTGAACACCATTTGATAATGCTGTCACGCCTGACGTGTTCATTCCACCAAGCACGCTAGATAATTTTTCCAGCGACGTCATAAGTTTATTCAGTTGTTTTTCTGCCTTACTGGCTTCTGCTGATATAATTATATCAAGTCTATCAATATCCAAGAGTCCCACCACGCTTCCTGCATGGCGCTCATGGCACTCATATTATCTGTTTTTCTTCCTGATCGATGCTCATGGCACTCATATGACCTGAATATCTTTGTGGGGCTCTTGGCTCTCGTATTTTTCTAACTTTTACATTTATCTTGTTATCCTTGAAAATACTATTCAAAATTATTCTTATTAAACGTAGCCGCAAAAATCGCAAATCGATCAGCGTCTGTAAATGGATCACTAACTTCTTCTGCAGATTCTCCATCTGTCCAAAGCTTCATTGGTTCCTCTGGATATTTAGCATTTTTAGCAAAACATCCATTTATTGCTCTTCCAACATAGATCCCATTCACCCATCCTACACTAGATATGTTTTTCAGTCGTTGTCTTGCCTGTTCTTTAAAAAATGGTAAATATCTCTCCATAATCTTCGGATTGAGTTTACGAAATATTTCCAAAGGGATTTCGTACTTAACCGCCAGTGGAATCCACACCTCGTGGATTATCTCTGTGAATGATTTCCATTGTTTCGGTTGTGTTTGTTGTTTGCCCGACGCTGTTCCCGGTTCTGAGGATAGTTGTTCTGACTGTTCATCGGATACTGTTTTACTTTTCCGCCCTGTTTGCCTTTGTGATCCTGCGGCTGTTTCTGGCGGTTCCGACCGAAAAAACCGGAATTTTGAATTGCATCTGACACTATTGTAAATACTTCTGTGATATCACCACCATTGGAAATATGGGCTTCGATTTCTCGACTAGCGTTCTTAACATCTGTATCCATAATCCATGCAACCAATCCTCGAATTGTTGTGGCAATGTTAGGTTTATTCTTGTCCATGGACAGAAGGTTTACACCCCTCTCTTCCAACTCGCAAATTGCGTCAAAGTTGATTTCGGGAATTTCATATCTGTTATTATTGATAATTACATAAGACATAAATATGGTCCTCCTATATTATGGGTCTCACCCAATTCGATATAATGAAAAACGGATGTATTTCTACATCCGCATAAATCGTACACAACGGGCATATCTCTACGTCCGTAAAGTTACACATTATAATAACTCTTAATAAACTATGCCTCCACAGCTTTATTATCGATTTTAGAAGATGGCGTACATGTAATAACCATTTCTCGTACACCATTGACTTCTCCGCCACTCACACGGACAGAATGAGTACCTGTCCAGGAAAAGATTCCGTCTGCGCCAGCATCACCAAACTCAAGCTGGTATTTCTGTTCGGTACCGGCAGATTCCAAAACTTTTTCGTATACTTCTTTTGTATAGTTTGCTGTGAATTCCATAGTATCTACAGACTGTACACCGTCAACAAATGTCTGCATGGTGTCTTCAAGATCTGTGGTCTCTATTTGTTCCGGAGAACCACCCAGATCAGGATATGATTTAATTTTACAGAGCTGCGCCAGGCTTGCTTTTGCTTCTCCTGCTTTCAGAACAGTATTAATAGTACTGACTGCTTTCTTAGACATAATGTGTCCTCCTTATGATTGAAGGGGCTCATGGTCCTCGAAAACTGTGTTGTTATCATATATTTTTTATTGGTTACTTTCAAATTTAGGAATTTCTTCCCCTACTCCGATTACACGGCTAAACCTTGCCACCATACGGAAGATTTTACTGTTTCCAGCATTCATCACCTGTTTCGGTCCCATCCGTCGCCGATATCCCATCTGTCGCATAGCATCACAGGCAATGTTGATGATTTTACGGGATTCGGTAAGAGATTTAATGGAATATGTCTGTATCTCTATAGTAGACTCCATTGCATTCTCGGAATTTTCGAGATCAACGGCGGTATCTGGGTTATCAATTTGGTCTACCAGAAGAGTCGGGAATTCGGCTGGACTGTCACTATTAGTAGATGTGATATTAGGACAGGTACCAGATTCGGCGATTTTAATGTTGGTCAATACTCTGTTCCAATTGTCAATCATGGCAAATCTCCTTGTGAATCGCACGGATAACCTCGGCGTCATAAAGAGCATTGTGCTTTCTACCAATTACCGGATCGCCACACAACTCTGCAACGATTTCTTCCCGACTCTTGTCAAAAGCTTCTCGCTCAGAAATTCCATAGTGTCTTGCAATATCCTGGTTAATGTCATGACAGGCTGGATTTACATTTTGGGGTAAATCAAAAGCACAGCCAAATAAATCTATCAGCAAGACAAAATCATAATGGCACACATCTGACACAAACTGTATTTCATCAAACTGATTGAGCCAGTCTATTAGCATAACCTTTACATGAGTCTTATCTCCCCACGCAGTAACTGATCTTGTTTTATAATCAAATATATCTCGCTTTGGGAAATGAGCATATAAATGCTTTATGACATTCTCTCTTATCCAATCGTTACATTGCTTTTGGTTGTAGTCAGTAAACTCCGCATAAAATCTTCTTTCATCCTCAGATACAATACCTATACTAATCAATGTAGTATCCTTGCGAAGCCCAGTAAATTCAGTATCAAAAAACAATTTCATGTCCCAAACACCTCCCTTACAATCTTCGTCACATTATCCAGCATTTCCTTAGATGCCTTATACATCGGCATAGTTGGTGATACACCGTATGAATGATGCCAGTTGCCTTCCAAATCCATATACCACCAGCCTTCCGGATCTTCGGCATGAGTCTGTCCGGGAAATGTTCCTGTACCCATTCCGAACTTACTGGCATTCGGATTATTTGCTCTCAGACCGGAACCGAATTCCGCCATAAGCAAAGTAGAGACGTCAACCGATTTATCTCCGTCCTGTGTTCTCCATTCACTTTTAATTAATCCGGTATTAGTAGCCACCATGACAGCCTTAACACCGGAATTTTTTGGCGTAGTTTCAATCCTGAAAGTAATGTATTTCCCGTAGTTGCCAAGATTTTCAGCAACCGTACGACACTTTGTAAGCATTTCCTGTTTATACTGCTCAATCTCCCTGATCGCCTGTTGGATGCTGGATTGGGATAGGGTTGCTTTGATGCGTCTGCTCATCCTACCTTCACTCCATCCACATACATGACAAATCTTCTGCCGCACTCACAGATTTGCTTGCAATCAAAAACAGCCCAATTTTTATTGGACTTGGATTTATTTTTCGTTTGCGGTTTTCCGCATTTCTCACATTTGAATTCAATTTTGGGTGTCCTTGCCATGTCTTCCTCCTATAAAATATCCAGTTCTTTGTATGTCGAAAAAATTTTCGGTGACTGGATTGCGAACCAGTCCACGACAGTTTCCTCATGACCAAATTGCGTTTCATGCTGCCAATTTGCCTGCAGACCACTCTCTGACATAAATGCATGGATAATTTCATGGCGTAACTGTTTATTCTGTAACCATTCAAAATTCTCAATTTTATTGACATTGTCAGAACGGATAACGATGTGCTTAGACGAATAATCGCAGTATCCATCTATTCCAGCATCTTCTAACTCTTTGAATTCAATTTCGTATTCAGTTCCAAGAATATTGACTTTATCTTTCACAGTCATACCTCCATGCTCTTCGGCAATTTCTTCAATGCATACGATACGGAATTAAGTCCTCTCGCTACCTGTACCACAGAATAATCAGCGGAATCTCCATCAGCAGTTCCATCTTGATTTAATACAGGATTAGATTCAATCCAGATCAGGCTGAATTCGTCAATCGGAAGAGACATATCACAGGTAACGACTGTCCTGGAATAGTCCAAATTTTTTCCAAATACTTCTTCCTGGCTGCTACCTTTCGCCGGCGAAATATTTGCATAAAAAGAGACGGGAACTGAATATCCAGTCTCCTCATCTCCGGTGAAATCGCCGTTTTCATCTGTTACTGGTATTTTTTTGTCGTATGTCGCATAATATAGATGCTGTTTGTTTCTTCGCAGACTTCTCATGTCACAGCACCTCGCAATATGGAATCACATCAGAAAACCATGCGTCCGCTTCCCATGTACGACTAATGCCATTTTCAGAATGAGACACCTGTCCTTCTGCACCAATCTTTCCAACCATCGCCGGAATAACCTTCGTAGCGAAATAAGTTTTCTTACGATTTAAATACGCCGCCACATCCGCATCAATCTGTTCTTTTGTGAAATATACCGGATAATTCCGTTTGACCTTATACTCATCCATCAGAGAATCGACAAGCAGAAGCATAAACTCATCACTGAAAGATTCTCCAGTTGTCTCAAAATAAATCAGTGCATTCTCAACAATACTCTCTTTAATCTCCTGCATAGACATATCTACTCCCACTTATCCCATCTCCTATCCCTGTTGCGCCAAAAATTCCTCAATAATCTCTGCTTTCAGCGTTTTGGTTATGCTATAGCCACGCTCGGAAGCTAAGGACTTGATCTGGGCGATTGTCATGCCAGACAAGTCCTCCGCTGTGTATACTTCCGGCTCATTCAGGCTATAGCTGATTACCCCTGTGCAGCACCGACAGACTTAATTCTACGTGACATATCTTCCTGTGTAGGCATTGCAGTAGACAGTCCGGTGATTTTACCTGCATACCATTCTGGCCCATGATCGAGACCAATCTGACCAAACAGCTGGTATTTTATGCCGGCACCAACTTTTGCCAATTCTTCAAGGAAGAAATTACCTTTACCCGGAGTTGGCTGTTCTACCGGAGACATAATACCTGGGTCAAACATGGTTACGGTTCCAGCTGGAAGATACTTCAGACTTCTAATTCCGATTTCTCCAAGAGGCGTAAGTACCGTATCAATAGAAATTCCATTGATATTTCTTGCCCCACCAACGATTGTAAGACCATTTGCTGCAGCATCTGCATTTAACTGCATACGACTGGTTGAGTCGAGTCCGAGAACCAGGTTATCTGCAGAACCATTTGATTCACAAATTAACTTAATCAGCTCACACACCAAAAGGAAGCTCAGAGGTTTCCCGTCTGCTACAATGACATTTGATGTAATTGCAGGAAGCAGTCCTCTGGTCTTATTGGCTACGGTATCTCCTGTAGATTTCTGATATACTCCATTAATAAATGTGTACTCAATATCCTGAGAAATCTTCGCTAATTTAGCTGCTACCTGGAAATCCAATTCAGAAATCGGATTCGGCTGCTGCCCTGCGACATTGATACCTGCCATAGTTCCCATGTTAGATTCTTTTGCATAAGATACTCCGACACTTTCCTGGAAGATCTGGGTGACATTGGTTTTCTGTTCACGAGTCACAACATTTGCATCCGGGGCAGTCAGTGATGCTGCTTCAGAAATTGCTGGCTGACTTCCAGTTGCAGTCTCAAATTCCTGTCCAGTTACGAACTCAGTATGGTTTGTATTTCTTCGTCTTGCACCGATCATAGTTGAAAACGGTGTTTTTGTATTTCCTTTGTTAAACATAAGTCCGCTATAATTCGGAGTGTTTCCACTCATTGCGTATGTATCTGGCATAATATATTATCTCCTTTTCATTACAAGTTTCTGTTAATTGCTACACTGGCAAATTTCAGAACATATCACTGCTTCTTATTTGCTTCTGCCTGCTGTCGAATCAATGATGCTGCCAGTGCCATATTTCCATTTGTCTGCGCTTCAGCAATCTGCTTACTGTAATCGACAGTTGCCTGATTTCCAGATGGCGGCGCCGGCATGTTCTTCATGAGATCAGCTTTGATGGCACGCTCTTTATTTTCCTGAAATTTCTTCTGGAGCATAAATACGGTTTCCATTTCACCATCAAACATAGCCTCAGCTATTTCTTTTGCTGACTTTTCATCATACCCGAGACCAAGATAGTTTTTCTCATAAGCGGCAATCTTCGAATCTCTACGAAGCTGATTCAGCTCATTTTCCATAGCTGCCTGCTTTTCTTTTTCATCCTGCGCTTTCTGCTCAGCCTCAGATAATGCTCCACGCCATTTTTTCTTATAATCTGCTGCTTCTGTATTTGCCTTATCCAGAAGAGATTTTGGGACATATCCATCCATCTCACTCTTGTCCATCAGATCTCTGTCTGCTAGAGCTGCATTAATCTCATCCAGTGTCATACCTTCTTTGTAAGCATCACCTAATAAAGTCTGTAAATCTGCCATTTTATATCCTCCTTGCGTTTGAAAACTTCTCTGTTTTTTTGATTTCCGTTTTAAAGACTTGTCCTGTCCATTTTAATATTCCGTTTTATAGACTTATCTTGTCTATGGTGCGATTAACGTCTTCCCTGACGGCGGAATACCGCAAAAAAAATAACAGCCAAACGGCTGAATATTACTTATCTACATTAGGCACAGCGGATGGCTGTGTCGATTCCTCTGTTTTATTTTTAATTCCGTCTACCAAAACGTCACTACTCTGCGGATCTGATTTCTTTTCTTTCGACAGTCTGATTTTATCCACCATTTCCTGAGAATCAATTGCAAACTGAAGCGGATCATCGGAAATATCAACCAGTTCAACTGATTTTTCCAAATCAAATCCCCTGTCAACGAGAGTTACCAATGCATTCACTCTTGAAACCAAGTCATACGTCTTATTCCTACTGAATTTTACAAGAATATCAGAGGTTCTCAAATCTCTCATAGCTACATTAGGCAGATCCTTGTCCTCACACATTCTGATAATTGCAAGAACAACTCTTAGCGATCGTTTCTCTGCCTCACTGAATACAAGCTCCATTGCTTTCGCTTGAGTCTCAGCCAACTGCCAACCATTTGAAAGCAGGATTGCAGAACCGGTATTTCCACCACTGGTTTTCTCTCTTCCAGGAGTGCCGCTAATCTGAAGTACCTGTTCGTATTGGTAATCAACTAATGTCTGAGTTTCCTGCTGATTCAATGGAGCTGATACATAAGCAATCTTCGCTTCTTTTCCATCTCCGTTGGATTTTGTGATAATTACTCCGCCATCCTGAATTACCTTTTTCTGCTCTTTATCCAGCTGGCAATTATGCATCCAGAGAATATTCTGGACATATTGAGCAATATCATTAACTCGGTCAGAGTTTGTGACATTCAGTGCATCCATAATCGGAATTACCCGCTCAAAACAACCCATGCGGTCATAATCATTGACATACTCAATGATCGGAATCTCGCCGATCATGTTCGGTTCTTCATGAATTGCTCCTACTGGACCAATCATCGGAATGTCCAGTGAAAAATACGATTCTTTTGTATATGCTCCAATAAGCTTGCGATTGTCAGCAGTGATTGAATATGTCACGCCAAGAACTGGTTCTCGATAAGCATCATTCGCATATACCACGAACGTTGTCATGGGATTCGGTATAGCCATGTCAAATACAGATATGCCGTCAATATTCCGTTTTGCCCGGAATATCCGATATCCAACACCACATATTTTAAAGTTTCTTGCCAGCTGCACATCTTTAGCGGGCTTATTTTCCTCAAACATCATTTCGTTAAGAAGCGAGATTCGAATATCGTCCTTTTTATCTCCCTGTTCTGGCGGTTCTTTGTTCTGAGATTTTGCATCAACCTTAGCTCTTTGTACAAACGTGACAGGAGACCCGAATTCATACCCAAGCTTAAATGACGTAATTTCCGCCGCATGATTTTCCTGAGCCTGAATGTCAATTTCCGGACGAATCTCTTTTTTCCGATTTAGTGGCTGCTCCCCACGCTCATACCGCATGAGATAATCTATTTCTGCAGTATTTCTTTCGTGTATAATAAACGCATCATTCAATACAAGAAGCAGATTATCTTTTGTAATTCTGGTTATATCTGTAAAAATCTGTCGTCTACCATGCAGAAACATATTTCTCACCACCTTGTTGCATTTAGCTTACCTCATTGAAATCTCATACCGGAAGATGTTAATCGCTGGCGCATTTTCTTTGATATGAATGTAATTTGCTTTGTTGAAATATTAAGCTTATTTAATCCCCCGCAACGAGGGCACACAATATCTGTGTTCCCATCTGTATTGCCAAGCATTTTTCCACACCCTTCACACCTAAATTCTATTTTTTTCATTTTCATTACCTCCAACTGGGAATACCGGATTTGAACCGATGACACTCTGGTTAACAGCCAGACGCTCTGCCTATTGAGCTAATTCCCAAGATTTTTACATAACAAAAGCACCTGGATCTCTCCAAGTGCTAATTGTGTTTATTATATTTATTTTATATATATTCCCTCTCATTCGTTTTTGGTAAAGATAAGGGCTATGTAATACTATTTTATCACTTATCCTGGATTTGATTTATTCTCCATAATTTCTATCATCAATAGTATCCTTTGATAAGTCTATACCATTATCAATCATCAGTTTTCTTTGCCATCCAAATGATAGACCAAATACTACCAATATTCCTATGACTTCAATGAAACTAATCGTTTCAATACCAAATATTTCAAGAATAAAATCAATCGGATTGAAAATAAAACTTATATCACCTGTAGCAACAAACAATGTTTTATTAGCAATATCTATTATTTTAGAAACTAGCTCTGTCGCACCAATAAAAGACATGCAAAGAATTACAACATAATTATTATACACACTACAAATAATAATCCCTGCAAAAAATCCAATTACTAATGGTGTAATTAACAAAACTTTAATATCAGCATCAAAAATCCCATTGTCCATAAGCGTATATAATATCATATAACATATTTTTATTACAAGTAAATAACCCGCTGAAAAATGATTTAACCACACCACATTGTACGCTGAAACTGCAAAAGCTATTGTGCATATTGGAACTATCCATAAACATTCATATCCAACACCAACATTCAACAACAAATAAGCAATAATACCGCCCAGTGTAAAACCTATATAAGCTGACATTATTGCTATAAGTCCCTTACTCCATTTGTACCCATATAAACACATGATTGCTGATGTAATAATTTGAAGAACTATAAAAAAATCAACCACATAACAGATTATTTGTAATACATCATAGGACATAATAATCATCCCCTCCTCTTTCGTTTTCTCTTATAATATAAAATAATATTAGTTGATACAAGCATTATCGCACGACATGTATCAACGCAAAAAGATGTATACAAATATCAAAAAAGAAAAAATACACAAAAATCAAAACAAAAGAGACACCGGGGTGTCTCTTAATAAACTTATATTGTTCGTATCTCATAGAAAACTAAATACTCATCATTTTGTGGTTCTTTCTTAGAATTACATGATACGGCATAACTCCATTCCAATAACGCTGATTTTCCTTCAATCAAATCATCTTTAAATAGTTTTCTTACTTCAGGAACATGCCTTAAAAGCTGTTGTATTTCACTTGCATTTAGAAAATCTTTGTTTCCTACATATTCAGCATCTTGACTGTCACGATAAATAAGTGTTACTTCTCGGTCAGAATAAGTTACCAAATTCCACAGATCATCTTTTACAGCTTCAATAACCACGCAGTCTCTTCGCACTTCAAGCGTACCACTCTTCTTTGCTACAAAATATGGATAATATATCACCATTCCATTATCATTTATTTTTCGTAGTAGATCGTCTGCAAATTTTTTAGACTCATCAGCATCTTTACCTACAGAACGTGGCAAATTTAAATCATCGCCACGATATACTGCACTTCTAATTGTCCATAGAAAATCATCGCTCAATTCTTCATTCCCTGTATATTGCTTCCATGGTATAGATGGTAACATCATTTCTTTTAATTCAAGAAAGCCCATTAATTTATTCATTTAATATCCACCACCAAATTTTTTTCCTGTAAATTTTTCATACATTGATATTGCATAGGAATCCATCATACCAGAAATATAATCACAAATCAAACGTTCCTGCAATTTTTTTTCATCTTCATCAATATTTTTATACTGACGCAACATATATTCTGCCCTATACTCAGGTGGTAAATATTTATTCTTTTTTCGATATATTTCACATAAAGTCTCTAAAACTTGATTTCCTTGTTGTTCATATCCATAAACATCATCTTTATGATTAATGCATTGAAAAACAATATCCTTTAATCCAGATGCAAGCTCTCCATAATTAGAAAATCCCAGTTCCTTGTCTTGTTGTGTCCCTGTTTTATTTCTCTTTTCTTCACTTACATCTATCATATCAATATCACTCAATAGTTCAAAAATAATGTTTGACGAAATTTCTTGATAAAATATCTTAGAAAAGACGGATGAATCTAAATCGTTTCTGCCAAACCCTGCTGATTTTTTACTTTTATCAACTATTTCCTCTAATTTTTTGAACGATTCTGTTTCTCCGTATTTCGATCTGTAATCATGTAGTATTTCTTCAATAGTAAACGCCTTTAATCTTAATCCATCTTCTAAATCATGCGCAGCATATGCAATTTCATCAGCAATATCTACTATTTGTACATCCAATGTTCGTATTCTGACACCATTATTATCAATAAACTGTTTAAGCAAATCATAATCCGAATCATAAATGAACTTCTGGGATTTTTCATCAGCTTTGAATTTTTCATGGTCAAATTTATTAAAATACTTAGTGACTCCAAGTAATGTTCTATATGTCAGATTCAACCCTCTAAATTCAGGTTTTTTATTTTCCACAGTCGTTAAAATTCTGAGAGTCTGCGCATTTCCTTCAAATCCTCCAACATCTTGAAAAATAGAATTCAACTTTTTCTCACCTGAATGACCAAACGGAGGATTTCCAAGGTCGTGCGCTAATGCGCATCCTTCTACTAAATAACTTTCTTCCCTGCTGTAACGCAATTTATAAGCTATTGAACGAGCAATTTGTGCCACTTCCAGACTATGGGTTAGCCTGTTGCGGAAAAATGTATCGTTACGTATTCCCAATAATTGCATTTTTCCTTGTAATCTTCTAAATGATGCAGAATACATAATTCTAGCATAATCTCTCTGGAATTCTCCTTCTTCCCGCGGACGTTTCTTTTCTGATTGATGTTGATAATTGGATAGTTCATCTAAAGCATTTAATGGATTTAGATATTTTCTTGCAATATTAGCTACATTAGACTCCAAAACATTATTTTTCATTACGAGTTTCCTCCAATACCTTTACTTACTGCCATTTTATACCAATATGTTCCATATTTCAACAAACGTTATATGACATAAAATAACATAGTAAAAACACCCCATATCTATACAGGGTGTTTTAAAAGTAAATGTATCAGAGTTTACCATCTCAGCTCCGGCGGCTCCACCCACACTCCATGGATGGTTGGTGATACAGGGCTGCCGTATCAGTTGCGCGGGTAGGATTCGAACATACGACCTCCAGCTTATGAGGCTGGCGAGCTTCCCGACTGCTCTACCTCGCAATATGCATCAGAAAAACTATGTCACAATATAAATAAGTCATCACATAATTTTCTTGATACCATATTAACATATTATAAATGGGAATTGTGGGAAACTTCGCTTGTATCTATAGCTTTATATTTATCAAGGAATCTGTCAATCTTCTTTCCTATAGTTCTTCGGTCATAATTAAACTTCTTAGCAATTTGACCGTCTTTCCACCCCTCTATATATTTCAGATGCATAATCTCTTTTAATTCCAGATCTCTGTTAAGTTCCGGTGCAGTTTCCAAAAACAACTCTATGTCCAATTTCATATCTTGAAACAGTTGCTCATTTCCTTTTAAGTCAATGGACAATTGTTTAATATCCCTTTTTCTCTGTTCGTCAGATTTGATAGATGCCGGTCCCACGACAAAATGACATGCAGCATACGGGAAATTTTTCATAGATCCGGAAACAACACCATGCTCTCCCTGCATGGGATGGGTTTCATAATATTTAAGCTTCCTTCGTATTCTTTTTAGTTCTGATTCAAGATACATATACTGAGCTAAAAATTCTCTTGTTATGACCATTTTACCACGCTCCTTATATTCCTAATGCCACTCTTTCCTGGCGTGTCATTGTTTCTGTTACTGTTCCGTCAAATCCACCTTCGTGTATCGCCAGCATCGTCACCATGTCTGGTGCATCATCTGTTCCATTCTTAGATAACTGGCTGTATGATGTGAAATACGACATAAACTGTCCATAATCTGATTGAGACGCATACCCATCTGGATATTCTGGGGTTTTTGGTTCCAGAAACAACACATGTTTGATAACCCACGGGCTGTTCACGATAATTCGAGTTTCCTTATTCGCAGAAGACAGTTTTTTCTCAATCACACATCTTCCACCCATGTTATCAATTTCTTCCTGAATCGCATCTCCGGTACGCACACCCTCTTTGTTGCTCTCAACCTGGCACACTTGAACATTATTACGGACGAGACATTCAGCGTTAAGTGTATCAAGAGAATACGGATTGATATTTTTAAACACCACATCATACAGATAATAATCCTGATCATACTGATAAAATACACCAAGACAGTTAAAGTCGGTTCCTTCTCCCTTTGGATCCAGAAATCCCCATATTGCATCGGGTTCTCTGTCTGGCGGAAGTCTCTTGAATCTCCGGAGTGTATCTGGTGCGAAAAGAAGTCCTTCTCTTTCAACCGGATTACTCTTATACAAACACTTATATGTAATCTCATCAAGAGACTGTTGAATATCCTCAAAATATTCCTCATCAAATCCAACACCATATTGATAATCCCAGTTGCTCTTTCCGGATTCCGGGTCAATATCGGGTATTGATATGAATCTGCAACGTTTGTTTCCTGCGTAAAGTTTTATCAGACGACCAATCACATCCCATACGGACCATCTGGTGGCAATATGCAGTTCCTTACATTTCTTTCCCTTCCTGCCGGCTTTCTTACGGGTTTTGAGGTCCGTGCTATATTTCGTCCATAGTTTATCAAGACGGATCTTAGATAATGCCTCTTCTATCCCCGAACACAAATCATCACAGTAAAGTAATCCTTCCGCACGGGTAACACCGGTTTGGGATGCACCAAGAGCACGGAATGTGATGGACTTGAATGGTTTGAACTTGCCGAGGTTAATTGTTTCTTCTTTGGCATTCACAGCTTCAATATTTACATCCGGGAAAATATCTCTCCATGCATACTCAGAAACCTGTCCCTGTTTCAGATCTGCTCCAATGATATTGCATATAACATCATATACCATCCGGGTAACATGTCCGGAATGTGAAGAAAACAGATTACAAGCATCCGGATCCCAGCCAATCCAACCAGACAGAAACATTTCGGCAAGGGTCGTTTTCCCAACACCAGGTGGGCAAGAAATCGTCAGGATATCCAACTTATCATCAATCAAATCCTGCATGGCCTGCACGAGACCTAGCTTTCGAAGCTGATTTCGCCGTGGGAGGTAGAATCGGTCTTCCGGATCTCTGTACCGCTCCAGATAGAGTAAATACGAATCGAGATCTTTGTTCTGAGCCAGAAATAATACTGCCTTCCAGTATAGCTCCATGAACCTGGAATCCTTTCTGGAACCCATAGCTGCCAGATTCTTCACATGCTGGCATTCTGACTTTGCCAGTTCCAGATTATCATCTTTGACTGCCAATACCATGTCCATGAGCATGGAACAGTATTTGTACTGGTGGAGATCTACTCTATGAAGTTTTTCAATTATCCGTCGGTTTTTATCCAATTCACCCACTCGCACCAATTCCTTTCATGATGCTCGTGGCATTCGGTTTGTATCTATCTTATATTTTTTCTAATTCCGCATTAAGCGCACTTATCCTGTCACATACACTTTTTGCTATATCGTTGTACAGATAGCTTTCACGTTTACATGGAATAGAATACTCTCTATCTCTGTCAAGGGAAGTAGATGCCTGTTCGGTTGCTACTACTCTTAGTCTGTAGCCCTTTTTGAAAATCCTAAGAAACTCTTCAAGTTCTTTCTTTTCTTCCACTATTCCATTTGCTTTATTGAACTGTTCTATTGTCATAGCGTATTCATTTCACCTCAACCCTCGTCTTGAATCCTGCAGCAACCAACTTCGTATTTATTTCCATACAATATCCAGCAAACCATCTAGCGTACCTGCTTCCATGCAACTCATCCATATATTTCCACAAATCCTTAACACTTATGGGATCTCCATCATACAGAAGTAGTTTCACGCAATACGCAAATGTATTTCCATTGTGCCTGCCACCTGTTCTATGATGTATCTTTCCAAGCAGATAATCTTTCTGCCAGTCATAAAGATGGAATCCGAATATTGATTCAATTTTTGGTATCATTTCTGGTTTTATCATTCAATCTTTTCTCCAAATTTGCAGCCATTCTTGCACATTTCCTCCGACTTTTACATCGTATATTCGTGAAATACTTCGTATCATCATCTAAATTCCAGCAATCTATTTTTTCTATCTCCGGTTCAAAATCAGGACAGTATGCACAGAAATCCTGAAGCAACAAATTAAATCCATCAATATTCATACTTCTCTCCCGCAAAACGGACAATAATTGATGCCCACATACACATATTCGTTCATCTGTTTGGCATTGAGTTTATGATCTGCAAACTTCGCTACCAAATCCTGCCTGATAAATAATGCTGCTCCGTCACTTGCTTTATGGATGAAACATTCCACGATGTTACTGTCCGTATCTTGTCTATGAAACTTTATATTCCTTGTTGGTTCTTCGCAGTATTTGCACATGAATTATTCACCCATCCAAAATAAAAGAAAATCCATCCAAACAGTGTAATATTTCCGTCACAAAAATTCCTATCACACTTCGGGATTAGCCAGGGGTCTTTTAGCGAAAATTGTATAAGGAATATTTTCCGTGTTTTTGGAAATATGAATCCAAATGATGTATTTTTTCGGATTATCTTCATGTTATCACCATTCCACAATCATTCTCTCACCCATAAACTCACTGGCGGCTGTCCGCCAATCACATCAAGGCAGATTACTGGTTTCTTTCCGTTCTCAATCTGCTTCAGAATCTCCATGCAATCATCGTCAGATAACTCCCAGCAGGAAATTACTTCTTGAGATTAAAACTGTTCATTATACTGTCTACATGCCGGAAGGTTGTCGCAGCCTTCTGCCACGAATACTGTATTCTGTTCGGGAAATTCAATTGGGTACATATTAATCACCAACTTTCTGGAAACCAAGAAAATCTGCCATGCCAATATGTCCGGCATTACAATCATGTATCATCTTTCGTTGCGTTCCGTATTCTCCTGAGGATCCACAGGCAATCATAAGCGTTTCAGTTTTCGCAATCTTTTTTCCGGTAATCGCACCTGTAAAAATTCCACCGCAAAGTCGGCACTTATATGTTGCTCTGTATTCTGACATATTTTTTCACTCCCATCCATCCTGTATTATTCTGGGTTTATATTCATGCTCTGTATATCCTTCTCCACCACATAAGTCGCAGTCTACATCATAATATTCCCAACTATCACAGCACTCCCAATATTGTGCCTTATTTCTTCTTTTATGTAGTATTCCAGCTCCACCGCACTTTGGACATCTATGGATTTTATTTCCTTGCATCTGTTTTAGCACATCTTTCAGAGTTGCATTCTCTCCATAAACGGAAATCAGGGATTTACATTCATTAATTTTCATGGAACACCTCAACATTTTTTTCGCAATCATTCGCCTTACAGCATTGAATTTTACTAAACTGTCTTACCTCTTCCTCATTCTCCAAAATTACCCTGATGGACGCATACATATAAATCCGTGCTATCTGTTCTCGAATTTCTTTCACTCGTACATCGTTTTCAAATCGCCTGCGCACGGTCATAATTTTTATATCTGATATTGATACAGCAGAATATGGTATCTCAATAAATCCAAAATATTCCTTTTCTATTTCAAACAATGTACGCTGGAGTTGTTCAATTTTCATACGATCACATTCAGACAAAACATATTCTGTTCGCATAATGTCCACCTCATTTTTGCAATAAAAAACCAACCACCGGATATTGATGGTTGGCAATATGAATTTATTCACTCTTTATTCATGACGCAGAAACACCTATTAGATAGTTAACAAATGCCGAACATGACACCAGCATAAACTTTGCTTCGTCAAATGTTGATGATGGACCTCCAATATTTCCTGCATGGCGGATGCCGTTCGCATCGCTTGTATATCCATACAACTTCTCAAATGCTGATTTCATGCTCGGATGAATAGTTACGCCATTTTTTTTAAGTTGTTTAAGAGCAGCTCCTAATGTTGCACATTTTCCGAGAATCTCAACACAAATTGCTTCTACGGCACTTATACTTTCTTTGATTGAATTTTCATAATCCGGGTTATCTCTATCAGACAATAAAGACGTAGCTTTTGACATGTGCTCGTTTACCGTGCTGTATGGCGTCACGCAAGACTTTTCAATCGATTCTATTTCATTTTCGTCAGTGATTTGTACAATTATACCATTAACAAATCTATACCCAACATACTCTTTTTTTAATACTTCATTAAATGAATAGAATATACATTCTTCTGGATTGTCTAAGCCCATACTATACCCAATATATGTAACAACGTCTTCATTATAGTCACTCCAGTATTGAGCAATAGCTTCTATCAAAGTCAATACGTCATCATAACTAGATTTAATTATTGTTTTATGTATTATCTCAAAAAATTGATCACCATAAAATGCTAATCTATCATCAATGAATTCCGCATATACATCACGCAAAATGGTCTTGAAAAAGCATTGTGGTTTATAATCATAATAATTTCGGTTTTCATATATGATGCTATACCACTTGCTTATCATATTATTTAGAGCATTCCTCGTTCTAACATCAAAATTTCTATATTGCATTTCCACATTTTCAGCCTTAATGCAATTTCTATCTGAAAAACCACCTCTGCGTCTTACTTTGTATTCCATATCAAAACTCCTTTGTAATAAATTAAATCTATTTTATTACAAATTCATCCAACCATCAATATTCAATTATCAAAGTTCATGCATGCCAAATTTCAGCACATCTCAATAGATAGGCGTGGATTCGAACCACGCATGATTGAATTCTGAAAAGGTGTTGTTGCTAATTATGGATTATTCCCACCTATTACTGGGCAACACTCTTATCAATCTCGCTTCTTTACTAGCGTCTACCCTTTCCGCCACTATCCAATGCACATTTTGCTCGCGCATGCCGTGCCAGCCGTATCGTTGTTATCGCAGGACTAACACTGCGGTGAGTTAAGAATCTTATCGTTCTCACATACACGCCATTCTTTTATTTTACGTCCTCAAATAGTAGCTGGACATATCTGGACATTCATCCTACCTGTAATATTACTCACCGGATTTTGAATATCGAGGATTATGGGATATACTTAGCAGCGCATTTTCTATACCGCACATTTAAGCAAGCCATGTCGTTCTACTTGCACCCATACAGTTCTTCCTATCGGCCCGTTTGCCTGCACCACACCGGGTAACGCCTCATGTGGGTTCTGTGAGACGCTGATCTTATCCGGATACCCTACTTATACCGGATTGTCGGAATCTCTGACAGTTTTACATCCACCTTTCCATGCGGATGAGCCTATCTCTTACCAAAGTTAGATTGTGGTAGTCAGCCATTTAATCAGCAAATCATATGGAATCGAACCATAGTCCCGTCGTGCCAACCCTCTGCTATTGATGCGGAATCGAACCGCCGTTAATGGGAAGTGCAGGTTTTGATCCTACCTCTACAGATTTTCAGTCTGTCGCTTTCACCAGATTAGCTTACTTCCCAGCTGTTATTTTTCCTGTTATCGTACATGAAAAAACCTACTACCCAAAAACGAAACGGACAATTTATGAATCATACAAAATTGCAAACATGATTAGTCCTTCGACTTATTCACCATGGAGTCACTCATATTCCACCAATGTGACAACAAGTCTGAGCACTTCGGAGCGACCTAATGCTTCTTGCTGCGGTCAATGTGAATTACCCGAAGATAACTCACGCACATACGAGATTGATTACCCATAAATTTCACGGTTCTTTCAGAAAAATATTTTATTCATTCTTACGCCTATGAATTAAAAATTTTTTGTATTTACTGCCATACCGCTACTTTTACCAGATTCTTGTGTTATACCCGGATTTCTCCGGTTCAAGGCAAATTGGCTTATTGAGATTTCCGCCTAGTCCGTGGTCTCTCACACCCCTCACATCAACGGATTATTCTTCCACCGGAAGCGTCTATTATTCACCAACCATAAGGTCTGTGTGTTTAAATGCTCTATGATGATACGCAATGCAGCTTAGTTGAGGATTCTCCTCTTCTGGAAATAATTCGCATTACACCCAAAGAATCAGTTTACCAGGTATCCCCGATAAACCTATCTCTATTCCGCATTCCTCAGCATGGTTGAAAAGCCATTCTTCACTGAGTTAATCATGTTTGAAAGGGAATGGAAGGACTCGAACCCCCGACGCCATGCCAATGATATGCGCACCGCTCTACCAACTGAGCTACATTCCCTGTTTTCCGGACATTCTATATACTTTCTAAATCATGAAGATATGGTATCTTCTATGATCTGTGGAGGAAAGAATTAGCAGCTTTTCTGAGATTTCCCGCCCGGTAGAAAATCTCATAATCCATCCGGACCTATGAAAGTCCTTAACAGCATTCCGCTAGATGGAGGAGTAACGTTATGAATAATAACGAATTGGTGTAAATAACCGTAATCGTTCACACCAAACCAGGATAATCGGATTCGAACCGATGTATTGAGGAGTTAAAGTCCTCTGCTTTAACATTTGAAATATGCAAAATGAAATATTGAGATTCCTCTGCCTTGCCACTTGGCGATATCCCAGAGTTTTTAAGAAATAAATATAAGTATTTTGAAAACCATTTATGTTGATATGTAAGCATTTTTGAGAAGCGACACGCCGCATATCACGAAGTTCATTGTACAGATTTACGAATAGAAACATATACTATGAACTGAATCTAGGTCATCAATCATTGTAATACCAACAGACTCGTATCGCTTCCCACACGCAAAAGTTGATTTTCTATATATAGATTTCTTAATATGAATTAACAGTTGTCTATTTATCGCTCATAGTATTACAGAAAGATTTACGGCAAGTCTCATTATACGTATATCTTATCAAACAACACTATGAGCTGCATCTATACCGGATGCCTCGATCTATCTGCAATATATGAAACACCAAGCATATCACAAACAGACGGAGGTTTTTGTTTTATGAATTTTACCAACTCAGCCACCGGGTCTAAAATATACCAGCAGCAACCAAGCTGGATAATTCCGAATGTGAATATGAGCATGTGTGATAATCTCCTGTTGTTAAAACTCTTCATGAATATCAAAGAAAAATCATCGTGTCTATTATTCTCCGATAATCCTATCCAGAACAGCTTTTGCCAGGTTGTTTTCCCTGACATAAGGCTTTGATTCATTCAATGCAGATTCTATGCTGGCAATAAATCCATTGTATGTATCACCGTGATGCATCAGCTCGTGTCGGAGGATTTTTACCGCATCAGTTACTGTCTCTGGATGAAATTTGAAGCAGATGTCTGCGTGGTTTACTTCGATATCGGACAATGCTGATACTTCAAAAATGAATATTGGCACAGTCTCACAGTCCACATGATAATCTATTGATCTACATCTCATCGGTTTGCCATCTATCCCTACATGAGTTGGAACAATTTCTCCACTGTCGTTGGTTATCTTTACAGTGTGCATGCGAAATACCTCCTTTTTGTAATTTGGGGAAATTATATTATAATCAATTGGACACCTTTTTTATTTTTTCGGAGCGATCGGGGCTTAGTTGGTGGTTGCGGCTTATTCACCAGACCCCTCCCCGGTCTTACTCAATGACTCCCGTTTTTTACATGTTATCTATTTAATAAATTATTGTTTTTCATATAGATTTATATATGGTGCATATACAAATTTATAATTTGCATTTTATGAAACCAATCAATAAATTGTTTGTAATTCGAACACAATTCACTTTTTACACGTCATTTTCCTCGAAATCCACATCAATTGGTATGTCCTGTTCAATCTGTTTTGCGATTTCGTCCGGTGTTCTATCGGCTTCCAAGTCCTTCCTGGGTGCAATCTCCATGGTCTGCTTATCTTCAAGCCCGTCATAGTTCTTCTGCCAGAATATAAGAGTAACTGGATTAATTTTACCTGTACTGCCCAACATCTCACGATAAGTGCTTAAAGCAACCTTAGCTTTTTTCAAAAGGTCGATTGACTGTGGGCTTAGTTTGCTCTTATTTCGCCCTCTTATGGCGTCACTAACATCCTGTTTGGATAATCCAAGCGTTGCATACAACCCGAGATTTCCTGGTCGAAGTCCCCTTGAAATGCAATCCTTGAAATACCTATCAATAGCTGCAGCAACATCCTCAGGATCATGAAGATCAACGGCTGGAGCATGGAAAATGTTGAGAGCATATTCGCACATAGCTGCATTTTCGTTGTTTGACATATTAATGTTTCCGGTTGGAATCATGGGACTATTTGTTGAATTTCCTTTCTGATTTCCCCGTCTCTTTTTGCTCACCTGTTCCGCTACTTCCTGAATCTCCTGTTTCTCCATCCTCTCACCTCGTTCCTGCTAAAAAACAAAAAACCACCGTTAACACGCTATCGCCGTGCTACGGTGGTACATCTCATACCTTCAGTTCTGCCGGATGGCTCCGACAGCTTACAGCCCTGAAACAACTGGTTCAGTTTTGAATATCAACCAATGTTATACAACTGGTTCGATTGAAGCTATTATATAACAGGAAGATTAATTTTACAAGGATAAATTAGAGGTCATTTTTCATTAATGTACATTTCTCCGTTCTCTTCCACATCCAACACATATACACCAGAGCTACAACCTCGAGCTTCACTCCTTGGCGTATTCTGAACTTTCAGCAGCCAGTACACCCGAAATTATATATAACACTCCCGTCTTATATCCACCAAATCCCTCAATCACTTAAAATTTGAAAGACACCCCCTGTATATAAAAATATATACGTCTTAAAAAGCGGTTCATTTTTCCAAATGCGTAGTATAGGTTATAATTATTTTTTAAGTGATTAAGTGATTTAATATATAAAAAGTACCGCAAACCCGCATAAATACTGGATTTTTTCAATCACTTGTTATATTTTTCACAAGTGATTTGACTGTTTTTTTGAGTGATTTCATTAGTCAAAACAGGTGATTTGGAGTGATTGAGACTTCTGGCAGCTCGGTTTTCGCGGCGGTTTCTGGCGGTGATTTTTGATGCCTCTCACACGCCCAATCCCTTAAAATCACTTGAAAATATCACCTGAAATCACTTATTTTTTGCGGCAAATCACTTGTATGGAAGTGACGGAAAACGATGTGGATTTGCATCCCTCTCGCACTTGATCTGGGGTTAGCAACAGGAACGTCACCCACACCCACCACACACAAAAAAGCCGGGAATATATCCCGGCCAGTATCGTTAAAACAACTCTATTCCATCCCTGATTTTAACCCGTATATTATCGAAAGATGATTTTCCTATCGGTATTTCACCGATCTCATCGCAATGAAGTCTGTAAGCCCTGTGAACGCCTGTAAAGCTTCCGTTTTTCTCAAAATACGACATGATAAATCTTGCTGCTTTTTGCTTCTCGGTTTTGAAATTTCCCTTTATTTCTGGAACCTCCGGAAGTTTGGCGTATGTTACTTTATCCAGATGCGGAATATAATCTGGATCTATTTTTGCAATCTTGGTACTTATTACCTCCTGCATCCGGTCCGTCAGTACTATTAACAACTCCTTCGCCCGTGGCTGACTGCTATAGATACAGATCCGCATTGTTCCTGTGAGATTATAACAAAATACGTCCCTGTTACCAACTTCTGTCCTCACAGTAAGGACAGAACAAAAGTTCTCTAATTCTTCTCTATGTCTTGCATGTATATTTTCTATTGCTTTTCGTGGTTCCTTATATCCAAGCGCCTCACCAATCTGTCGCCGTGTAAAGACAAGTTGCGCGTGTTCCCGGTACATGTCAAGACCATTATATATATTCCTTTCCAACAGCTCCATTATATCACTCTTCCCTTTTTAACTTTTCCTCAATAGCCTGGATCACGAAAGAATTGAAACTTTCATATCCCAACACCTTTGACCTGTTCTTATACTCTTCTCTCTTTCCCTTCGGGACTCTTGTTTTGATATCATCAAAATTATTTCTTAGATATTTATTTACAGCTTTCTGCTGCGCTTCAGATACTGGCATCTTATCACCTACTTTCAAAAATCATTATATCACATAGATAATAATGGGTACATAGTGCGTAATGAACAATATTTGATATTTATAATGGGTACATATTTGTAAAATATTACATATTTACTATTGGGTACATATATATTATAATGGGTACATAGAAAAGAATCAAACACACCTCAGGAGGTAAACACCATGAAAGAATTTAATAATTTCGTACCACAGGAATTAAAATCATATTTAGAACTTATCATCGAAAATATCGACGCCATGAGCGAATCAACCAGAGATAAGGAAGTTGAATTTTTTAAAAACGAAGCACTAAGAATGATCGAAGGAACCAAGAAAGAGATTGAAAACTTTGCATCATTCCAGAAATGCAATTATTGCAATTAAGCCGAAACGCTCCGATCTGGAGCGTAAACCGTGGGATGGTCTCACGGTTCTGATGATGTCAGGGCGAACTATAGAAAGTGAGGTAAATGTATGAAAGTGAAAGACTTGTCAAATAAGATAGGAACAATTACAAAAGGCTTTGTTGATATCCAAAAACATGGACAGAACATATGTCAAACGACATTTAGAACATTTTGCCGCGACAAAATTACAATGTTTGACTATTTGGGAATGACGGTAGAATTTTTTAATATCGAAACCACAGAAAAGGGCGATATTTATATGACCATACACGTAAAATAAACAGCAAGAACGGATTTACCGGGGTTCGATTCCCGGCGGTGCTGTTTTCTCGTGTTTATAGTCGGGTTGGCAACCGATATAGGCGGCACGACAAACGAAACGCAAGCCAATAAGAAAAGCCGGGGCCGGCTCATTCCGCACCGGCCCTTCCTCTGTAATCAGTTTTGCTCTTCTATTACCCTCTCAAATTCAATCACCCACACCCATGGATTTACGTCCCAGCCATAGCGGTCAAGGTCGGATTTCTTTATGGTGGAATCCCAAATTTGCATAAATTCCACCATTGGAGGTTCTAACCATCCTGTGTTCATGCAATCAGTACAACCATATGGTCCTAAACTAGCATGGTCACACCTTACACCCTGTGCGCCTTCATTAAGTGCATCTTTATCTGTCATATCTCGTAATCGCTCCACCCGTACATCCGTTACCTTCAGAAATATTCTGGCGGCTTCCTTTGGCATATGGATTGACGGACGCCATTCTGGCATGTTTTCATACATCATTTCTCCATACTTATCAAACGTACCATCTGATACCGATATCGTCATAGCAGAATCTTCTTCCGATTTGTCACCACGATAAATAAATGTCACTTTATTACCGGAAGACCACATATTTGATATATTCCACGTTTCCCGGACATACAGGATATCTCCCGGCTGATATGGTGGATATTTTTCGTAAAACTCCTTTTCAGTTAGCGATGTACTTCCCGGAGGTGCTACTGCAACTACCCATTCATCATATTTAAGCCATTTATCCTCAATCTTCTTTGACGGGAGTCGCCTTGTCACCGTCTTTCTTCCTTCCAGTATCGCCCGAACCATATCCGTATTGAACAGAATCGGTTTTGCTACCTGTAACAACTCTTCTCGTTTCATTCTTCCTCACTCCAATCATAACAATTGATCCTGCAATATTCCCCATACTCCGGGCGTTTTTTGCATGTGCTTTTTAATCCGCAGTCGTTGCAACTGTTTAGCTTACTGATGTTTTCACTATGTATTTTATACCCACAGTGTTTGCAACCTGCCTGCTTCTCCACCGCCTCCCGGACTTCTTCCAGGGTACCAATCCGTTGATAATCTTCCAAATCCGTCATCTTCACCGCATAACCATGCTGCATTCTTATTATCTCTGCAGGTGTCATTCCGGTTTTATGGTATTCATGCAGCTCCTTCATGGTGGAAATAGCCGTTTTATATGCATCAACAAGATGTGGGATTTGTTCAAATGTTTTAATTCCCTCTCGTAATATTTCAATTGCTTCCTGATAATCCATCGTCAGCCCTCCTGTTCCAGTAGTTCCGGATTGTCGAAAACATTTCCACAAACCTCAAAATTTTGTTCTGTGAAAGCATCTATTTCATCCACATCGTTACTTCCTTTTTCTCTTGTATAAAATCCA
>SFGF01000164.1 GCA_004556655.1 Lachnospiraceae bacterium
CGTTTTTTGTACACCCTTGAAGTAAACGGCACTACCGTTACCACCGGACTGTATGTATTCGCTTTGTTATTGCTGACAACCACTACCGGACGGATTCCACTCTGAAGGGAAGTACCCGGAACCTGTCCCAAATTAACCATAAGGATATCGCCTCTTTCAATTTTCATTTATTTGTTCCTCCCATCCTGACATTTAATCGTAAAGCATCCATTATTAGCTCCACAGGAATACGGCAGAGACATTCAAAATGAACGCTCTGCCGCATAACCTCTATAGCCAATTTTCGATTATTAAACAGTGCTCGCTCGATTCTATTTATCCTCGATACCCCGAATCGTTTATCCTGCTTACGCAGGCAGGGAATAATAACCTATCTGACTGTATTCGCCAGATCACAACCCATATGCTCACGCACACAGGCTCCGACAGTTCATAGGTTTGCCAGTTACAGACTTTTCACGGTCCGCAAGTGTATCGCACCCTATACAGATCATCGCATCATCAACCTGCCAGTTGATTTTCGGTCAGTGCTTATTCGCTCGTCCGATATTCATCAGAGTCATGGCGGCAGTTTCCTTGTGCTTCCTACATAAGATGTCACGTCAGTTATTACTGGGTATTCAGTTTCCAATGTGCTTTTGAGGAGTCCTTAAAACTCTCTCTAATTACTAAATTCAACTGACTTGCCCGGATGCAAAAAAAATCTGCTGATTTTTCAAAAAATATTTTCCTGATACATTCTCCGCATCTTGTGTAAAATTGTTTTCAGCTTGTACGCCAGAACCTGCCGGGACACTCCCATAATCCCTGCCAGCTGTACCTGCGTTTTATTCTCAAAATAAATACTGTAAATAATCATCCGTTCTTCTGCATCCAGCTGATTAATCACCTTATGGATATCTCGTCTTTCCACACTGCTGATCACGCTGTCTTCCACATCACAGCTATAGTCCGGGAAATCCTCGATAGAGAATTCATAATCCTGTCCATTCGTCTCGCTGTAAGGGATTTCCCGCAGTTTCCGTTCAACAATCTCACCTTTTTCATTTTTAATTTCGACCTTCCTTGGCTGGCTGCTTCGGTAAAAATTATTCATGGCATAAGCCACTTCCTTTGTGATTTCAATCATCTTTCCATCTACATTTGCGTAGTATTTCCCGTCGTATTTATATGGATGTTCAATATACATATCCGTCCTCCTGAATTTGAAATTTGTTTTCCAGTTTCAAATTCAGAAGGCGGCCCTCTGATCTGGTTCATGCCTGCTCCACTAACTACTGCCAGGTAAAACCTTCAGGTATTGGCTGAAAAATTCAGGCACGAAAAAAAGCCCCAGTAGTCTTTTTTTAACTACTGAGGCTTCCGTCTCTCAAATATAATTCAATTTTCTATGCCTTCTTTCATCAGCATAACCATTGTATCAGAGCAAAGTTCAGAAAGTGTCCGTTTACAGGGCTTAATAGTTCATTATTCTCATTGGATTGTACACATTTTCAAGGGAAATGTTCACTTCCTCTTTTTCCCTAACAGCTCATCTATTTTTATCTGAAAATCTAAGGATTTTCCATCAGCTCTCCATCCACATACATCTGGAACTTTTCCGGATCATGGACAATATCATAGTCCATTCCCCATTCAACAGGCTTATATTCCACCACCATTACCGGCTCCTGTCCTTCTATCTCATCTTCCCAGAGATATACTCTAAGATTCAGGCTGGTGGCATACCCATAATCTGTAGAGAATCTAACAGACTGAAAAGAATTCTCCTTGCATTTTTTGACAAGGAGTTTTGCAAAATCCTCTTTATCTTCAATCTGTTTTCTGTTTGCAACAACAGTAAGTGTTTCATCCTGATTCATTTTCATACTGCTAATGACATCCGGCTCTCCCTCTTTATGTTTCTGCGCACAGCCCGAAACAAAGGCTGCTGCCAATAACAGACATATTAACGCATACTTTTTCCTCTTCAATTTAATAATCACCTCTGTTCTGCTGTTAAAGTACCTACTGCATAGTTAATTACTTCCTCCGGTGTTGGTCGATCCCCTTTTATTTTAACTTTGCGCCATTCTGCCTGTACCTCTGGATCCGGGTTATCATATCCGGCATCAATCGCTCTCTGGATTTCCGCATATACCTCTTCCGGAGTGGTATGGAATTTTTCAGCAACTTTCTCAAAAATAGTTTTTCTGTGCATTTTATATCTCCTCTTTTTGAATTAGTATTAGTTCTTTAGAACTACTATAGCACAGATAAAAACAAAACAGAATCCCCATTCGTTTGACAAATTGTGACAAAAACCGCAAAAAAAGAAGGGCTTCCGCCCCTCCTCATAAAAACTATTCTGTTAATGCCCTGACCGCTTTGATGATTTTCTTCTGCTCTTCTTTTGGAAGTTTACCGATCATTTCTGATAATTCATTCGTCACACCAGTCACAGAATGTGCCACAACATCTATCAGAAGTGAATCTGCAGAAACTTCCAGAGCGTTGGCTATCGCAACAAACGTATCCAGTTTTGCGGCTTTCAATCCCCGCTCAATCACACTTACATGTGTCGGACTCAGTTCCACCATGGCAGCCAAATCTTCCTGTGTCAGACCTTTTGCTTCCCTTGCCATCTTAATTCTCTGTCCTACAGCTTTCAGATCCATCGCAGCACCTCCTTTAGAACTATTTTTCGGTCTAAAGTTAGTATAACTACCGCCTGTTCCGATATACAGAAGCTGCAAAACAAGTTATCGTTCTATAGAACTAATGCAGGGTTTATTCCATAAAATAATTCATTGATTGATGCAAGAAGGTATCTTATTTCCTAACAATCTTCTGTACAGTATCGGCTGATCAGATGCATCCAGCTTGTATATTTATTTTTTTGACATACTTTCTGACAAACAGGATTCTGCGTCAATATAGAAAACATTTTCTCATAATCAAATTCCCACGCATAGCCTTTTAAATGTTTTTCGACTGCTTTCTTATCAGACTGTTTCAGTTTCCATACCAAACGCTGGATTTCTCCTTC